>NZ_ATLP01000091.1:0-97895 GCF_000416215.1 Pseudomonas sp. CF161 | reverse complement strand
TGGCGTCACCCTGCGCACCCGCATCGGCCTTCCCGCTCATCTGCAGGTCCTCGACGGCCTGCCGCCGCTGCCGGCCCTGGGCTACAGGCTGCACCGCGCGCAGCAGCGGCCGGCGCCGGAGGTCGAGCAATTGGCGACGCTGATTGCCGCCAGCCTGGAACGCCAGGCCGTGGATTAATCAAAGACCTTGGTGATGCGCAACTGCTCGACCCCAAGCCCATGCATATTGGCCGCCTCGCCTTCGCTGCGGCTGTTGGCGAACAGCTTGCTGCGCAACATCCTGGCCAGGATCAGGTCGGCATACAGGCTGCCGCTGCCCATCAGGGTATAGGGCGCGGTGTACGGCGGGCGGTGCCTGATCGACTCCTCCACGAACTCCAGTTGCTCGCTGCGGGTGGCCCCATGGGCGGCCCGGGCTTGCGCTTCGAACGCCGGCAGCAGGCTGATGTTTTCGAAATCCAGGTCAAACACCTCATCGGCTAACAACGGGAACTCCCGTGGCACCGGCAACACCGTCAAGCGGCCCCTGGACAGGCCCGCCTCGGCACCGGGCAGACAGGCCCCCAGCAGCTTGTCCAGTTCCGCCAGCACCAGGCAGTCATTGCCCGATAAGCGCTGCATGCCCCTGGCCACGTGGGCCGCCAGATCGACCCGGGCGCTGAGCAAGCGATCAAACGTCAGTTCCGACGTGCACAGTTCGTAACGCCCCAGGGCTTCGCTGACGCAACCACCCTGCACCACCCGCATCAGGGCCTCGAAGGTGACGACCCCGGCAATCCCCGTCTGGGAGGCGGTGTGGTGCTCCGGATGGCGATAGTCGTAGCCCAGATCGAATGCATTCCAGCGCATGGACCAGAAGCGGTCCAACTCCTGCGGATCTTCACACTCAGGTGGCTTGGGTTGTCCGGTCATAGCCCTGAAAAACTTGGCTTGCAGCTCACGGGTAATATCGAACGTGCGCAACTCCCGAACCCCAGACCGGATCACCCTGGCCCTTTCGGCATCCTTCAACCGCCACTCCCGATCGAAGACGCCGCGATTCAAATAGAAATCGATTTTTTCCAGGGACTCCACCACCTCGTTCGACGCTTTCAGGTCGCTGATCCGATAACCACGTGCCCACAACACCGCCTGATACTGCAACCACGGATTGTCGGCATTGAGCAGCACAAACAACGCCAGGCAGGCTTTGTCATCAAAACTGCCGGCCATGCTGTCCAGCGCCCAGAGGCTGCGCTGCAAAGCGTCCTGGAACACCCGGGACGCGCTGATGCGGTCCTTTTCGAAATAGGCGCGCACCCTCAGCCCGCGCAATGCCAGCAAAGCCGACACCGGTTCGGCGGTCACCCCAACCAAATCGAACCCCTGAAGCTCGGGTGTTTTCTCGAAAGCCTGGAGCGGCGAATTGAAGGGGAAACGCGCAATCCCCGGCGGGCCATAGCGCGAGGCCAGCAGGAACGGGCTGGCCTCGCCCGCGTTCACCCGGCCTTGCGCAGGCTCGACGCGGGTGGCCAGCTCGGGGCCGAGATGCTCCAGGATCGTCTGCCGGTCCACGGTTGCGCCATGGCGATTCAATTGCGTCGCCAGCAGGACCAACCTCGCCCAGATAAATGTGGGCGATGGCTCGGCGCCAAAGTGGCCGGCAATCATCGCCATAATGGCGCTGTTTTCCACTGAGCCTTCGGCGTTCAGGTCGTGACGGTAAAACCACAGCGACTGCAAAAACGCCCAAAGCTGCGTGGCGTCCTCTTCGCCGCCCTGGGCCTGCGGCATGACCACGGCCCTGATGGTGTCCAGCATCCTGCTGGTTTTTTTGTACCTGCACTTTTGCGCGAAATCCTGGGCGCCGACAGAGGCTCTTGCCAGTTCGGTCACGTGCGCGGCGTCTTTTATGGACTCGCTCGAGGTCGCCGGATCACAGACCACCACCAGCCGATCGACGCCACGGGTGAAACACGAGTCGCTATCACTGCCAGCCGCGAAATCGCCCCAGGCCCCGGTCAGCGCCTTGCAGAACGCGCTATCGGAAGCCCGGGCATGCAAGGTGATCTTGCACTGCATATAGACCCGGGTACGGGTATCTCCAAGCTGATGGGTGCAGATGATGTCATCGGTGGCCAGGCCGGATAGCTGGCCCTGAAACTGAATCTGCACCAGCGGCCCACGGCCCAGGTCGGTGCGATGGCCAGTGATCAGCAGCAACAGGTAATAGGCCTGAACCAGATGCTCAAAGCTGTTTCCCGCGCCGCCCGTTGCCAGGGGACTTGCGTATATCTTGCCGTCAGCCACCACGTTTACCCGCTCCCTGCCTGTTTGATCCGCTGATCCCGAGTGCCGCCCTGCCAGGCTCCACCGCCACGCCCCTAGCCATCCACCTGCACCACCTCGATCCCCAGCTGCCGATACGCCTCGATATCGCCCGAGGCCAGGTAGCGCTCGGTGATCATGCTGTGCAGCCGGTTGCAGGGCGCGACCACAAAGGGCTCGACCGCACCCAGCTTATCGGCGGTGGTGACCGCGATGACCTGGGACGCACTGTCGAGCATGGCCTGCTTGAGCGGCAGTTCATCGAAATGCAGGGTACTGATGCCGACCTGGGGGTGGATCGCGCAGACCCCGGTGAACAGCAGGTCGGCCTTGATGCCCTGGATCAGCCGCAGCGCCTCGTGCCCGGTGGCCGCCATGGTAATTGGGTTGAGCTGGCCGCCGGCAAGGATCACCTTGATCCCGCTGTGTTCGGCCAGGGTCATGGCGATCATCGGTGAGGCGGTGACGGCGGTGATCGTCAGCCGGGGCGCCAGGGACTGGGCGATCATCAGGGTGGTAGTGCCGGAATCGAACAGCACGATCTGCCCATCCTCCACCCGTCGCGCCGCGTGTTGCGCCAGCTGGCGCTTGATCTCGCTGACTTCCCCCATGCGCGTCAGGTAGTCCTTGCCGGTGTCCCGGGGCCGCGGCAGCGCGCCGCCATGCACCCGCTGCACCAGGCCGGCGCTGGCCAGCTCGGCCAGGTCGCGGCGGATGGTGTCTTCGGACACGGCGAAATGCTGGCTCAACTGCGCGGCCATGACCTTGCCGTCGCGTTCGAGCAGCAGCAGGATTTTCTGCCGACGCAGGGAAGGCAGTTCGGCGAGGGAATGTTCACTGTGCATGTTTGTGCCTGCTTATGCGGGTTTGCGCGAGATTAGCCAAACCCGGGGCCGAGCACAATGCGCCGCCACGGCTTTCGCCGCTGCCCATGGGCAAAGCCGATAACAGGTGGCTATGATTGGCCCCATGACGCCCATTCCCCCGCTCCGTCAACCCTGCCCACCCGGTGCCTGCATCTGCGAGCGCGAGCGCCTGCTCGACCAACCCGGGGCGGACCTGCGCATCCTCGGCCTGACCCGCCAGGAGGAAAAGCGCCTGCTTGAGCGCCTGGAAAACCTCAAGAGCCTGCAAGACCTCGAGTTCCTGCAACGCCGGCTCTACGAGCAATTGGGCATCCGCCTGGAGATCGCCCCGGGTTTCAACGAAGTGCGCAGCATGCGCGGCATCGGCATCCATATCGACGAGCTGCCGGGCCTGTGCCGCAAGACCCGCCAGTCAATCCCCGCCGCCATTCGCCGCGGCCTGGAAAAAAACCCGGAAATCGCCTACGAACTCCTCAACT
Source organism: Pseudomonas sp. CF161 (assembly GCF_000416215.1). Taxonomy (NCBI): domain Bacteria; kingdom Pseudomonadati; phylum Pseudomonadota; class Gammaproteobacteria; order Pseudomonadales; family Pseudomonadaceae; genus Pseudomonas; species Pseudomonas sp. CF161. The sequence goes on along the minus strand of NZ_ATLP01000091.1, from coordinate 94,243 downwards.
CTCGCGACTTGCTGCGTGACGCGTAATTTCAAACCCCGCCCTGCACTCCGTAATCTGCGGGTGTCGCGCCCTGTCCCGGCTGGTTTATGATCGCCACCCCGCCCCGAGAAAACCCCAGAGCCCCCCATGCCAGGCCGCGTTCAATACCATCAGGTCACGCAAACCCCGGGGCTGGTGCTGGGTGAAGCCGACCTCGGCGGTTTTTGTTTCAAGCGCCACTTCCACCTCGACTTTCACGTCGGCCTGGTGACCCGGGGCATGGAGAAGATTGGTTATCGCGGCACGTCGGCGTGCCTGGAGCGGGGTTCGGTGTCGTTCATGCCGGCCCACGAGATCCACGACGGCGTGGGCGATACCGCCAGTGGCGCGATGCACACCCTGAAGACGTTTCGCATCAGCGCCGAGCTGATGACGGCCATGGTCCGGGACATCAGTGGCGACGATCAGCCGCTGCACCTGCGGCCGGCGCTGATTCGCGCGCCCCAGTGGTGGCAGCAACTGGCCCTGGTGCACCAGAGCCTGGCGGGCAATTCATCGGTTTCGGCCCTGGCCACCGATGAGCAATTGCTGCACCTGGTCAAGTCATTGCTGGAGCACTCCCAGAGCGTCAAGCCGGAGGCGATCGATGAAAAACTCGGCCACCGGCAATGGGCCACGCTGCTGGATTATTGCCACGCGCACCTGGCGCAGAAGATCAGCCTGGAGGACCTGGCCGGCCTCTGCGGGCTGAGCCGCTTTCAGTTTCTGCGGCGCTTTTCCAAGACCACCGGCATCACGCCCTACGCCTGGCTGTTGCGGCTGCGCCTGGAAAACGCCTGCCGCCTGCTCGCCAGCGGGCGCCAGAGCATCGCCCAGGTCGCGGCCGAGGTCGGTTTTTACGACCAGAGCCACTTCAACCGGGCGTTCAAGCTGGCCTACAAGGTCGCGCCGTCGGATTACTGATGGGGCGCGGCAGGCACCTGCCAGTCGACAACCTGCTGCGCGCTGATACTCACCCCGCCGCACACCACAATCACCACATCCCGGGCCTCGGCCAGGGCCGGGTGATCGAGGTAGGCCACCGCCAGCGACACGCCGCAGGAAGGTTCGACCAATTGCCGCAGATCATCGGCGTAGCGCACCACGCCCATGATCGCCTCGGCATCCGACAGCACCACGCTGCGGTGCTGGAACTCGGCGATCATCTGCACCGGCCCGAGGGCCACCTGGCGTGCGGCCAGGGTGCTGGCGACCGTCTTGACCTCATCCAGCTGCACCGGGTGCCCGGCCGCGAGCGCTGCGGCAAAGGACGCTGCGCCTTGGGTTTCACAGGCGACGATGCGGCAATCGGTGCGGCCATGACGCTTGAGCCCGGTGAGCAACCCGGCCAGCAGGCCACCCCCGCCCACCGAGGCGACCAGGGTGTCGACCTGGGGGCAGTCTTCGAGGATTTCATCGACCATGCTGCTGTGCCCCTGCCACAGGGTCGGGTGGTCGAAGGCCGGCACGTACTGGCTGTCCGGGTCTTCGGCCAGCTCCAGGGCCAGTTGGTTGGACTGGTCCCAGACCGAGCCGTGAACGATCACTTCGGCGCCGATGGCGGCGATCCGTTGCCGGGTCATCGGCGAGGTGGTATCGGGCACCACGATGCAGGCGCCCAGCCCCAGGCGGGCGGCCGCCACCGCCGTGGCCAAACCGGCATTGCCGCCAGAGGCGCAGATCACCCGGCGCTTGCCCTGCTCCGCCGCCTGGCTGCACATCAGGCCCATGCCGCGCATCTTGAACGAGCCGCTGGGTTGCAGGTTTTCCAGCTTGAGCCAGATGCGCCGGGTCGGGCTCGAAAGGCCGGGGTGAAGAATCAACGGGGTGCGGATATGCAGCATCGGATCAGCCTTTTTTGCCAGCAGGAAATAGAGCCCCAGGCTACTGAGTCGATACCACCCCCGGCTTGTAAAAAATTGCAGCCCCGGCCCCGAGTCTGGTAAATGCATGGGCGGCCTGGCCTGCACCGGCCACCACGATCTCCCCCCTTGCCCAGCGGACTGTTCGATATGCCCCAAGATTCCCTCGATGCCATACGCCACAAGGTCGCGCAGATGCCGCTCAGCGCCGCGCCGCTGCCCTGGAGGCTGGTCACCGAGATGGCCGCCGGCAGCCTGCTGGAAGTGGGTTTTGACCGCGACCTGCCGATGCTGCTGGTAACGTCCAGCGCCGGGCGCAGCGTGATCGACTGCCACAGCGGCGAGAAAATCGCCCGCGACTACCGCGAAGGTTTCGACAGCGACCTGCACCTGGAAACCCCAGGCATCGGCCCACTGGCCGGCAAGACCCTGCGCATGAGCGGCATCAACGGCGGTGGCCTGCTGCTGGGCACCCACGATGGCTGGATGGTCGAAAGCGTGACCCTGTGCTGGCCGGAACAGCATCTGCTTCTGCTGGCGCCGGGCTCCTGGCTGTACGGCGACCTCCACGACCGGCCTGGCGTCATGCACAAGCTGGCGATCGAACGGGAAATGCGCGCCTTCGGCTTTTCGCCCTGCGGCACGATTCTGGTCCTGGCCAGCAATAACGAATTGACGATTTACCGCCGCGACCTGTCACCGCCCTAAGCCCAGGCCCATCGCGCCTGGAGCAGCGCGGGGCCCTGGCCAAGCGGCGGATTCCTGCTAGCGTTTCATCCAACTTCCCGCCGTTATCAGCGATGCCGAAGGCCATCGGCCCTCGGCGCGCTGCCAAGCGGCGACTGCCTCGGCCCACCCGGAAAACCGCCCCCCATGAGCAGCGTCGACGACCGTCTCAAACTCGGCAAGCAAGCCCGCAAGCAATGCCCGCGCAGCAGTCAGGCCGCCCCCGGCAAGATCAAGCGCGACCCGCTGCCACTGATCGAAGCCTCAAGCCAGGGCCGGGTGCGCTCGCTGGTGGAGTTGCGCTACGGGCGCATGCTGGTCTCGCCCTTCACCTTCTATCGCGGCAATGCCCTGCTCCAGGCCCACGACCTTTCCACCACCCCCGACATGGGGCTGTCCTCGACCATCTGCGGTGATTGCCACCTGATGAATTTCGGCGGTTTCGCCACCCCGGAACGCAACCTGCTGTTCAGCGTCAACGACTTCGATGAAGTCCACCCCGGGCCCTGGGAGTGGGACCTCAAGCGCCTGGTGGCGAGTTTTCTGATCGCCGCCCGCGACCTGCGCCACGGCGCAGCGGTCGAGGAAGAACTGTGCCGGCAACTGGTGGGCGCCTACCAGCGCAGCATGGCCAACTGCGCCGGGGAAAGTGCGCTGGATATCTGGTACGACGCCCTGACCTATGAAGACCTGCTGGAACAGGCGCAGTCCAACCGCGCCACCCTGGAGCACGTGCAGCGCGCCATGGACAAGGCCGAGCGGCGCACCCACGCCGAGCTGCTGCCCAAGATCAGCGAACGCGATGCCCGGGGCCGCCTGCGGATTCGCGACGATCTGCCGGAAATCTTCCACCTGCACAAGAACACCACCCTGCTCGACGCCGACGATGACTGGATGCGCCTGGGGGACTGGCGGCCGCTGTACGAGACCTTGATGCGCGACTATCGCGGCACCTTGCAGGCCGACCGGCGCGACCTGCTGGCGCGCTTCAAGGCCCGGGACCTGGCGTTCAAGGTGGTGGGCGTGGGCAGTGTCGGCACCCGCTGCCTGGTGTCGCTGCTGACCGACGACCAGGAGCGGCCGCTGTTCCTGCAGTTCAAGGAGGCCCGGCGCTCGGTGCTGGCCGGCTACGTGCGCGGCAAATCGCGCCCCAGCCATAATGGCCAGCGCGTGGTCGAGGGCCAGCGCCTGATGCAGTCCGCCAGCGACCTGTTCCTGGGCTGGACCACCGGGCCCAATGGCCGGCATTTCTACGTGCGCCAACTGCGCGACATGAAGGTCTCGGCGGAACTGGAAACCTTCGACGCCGAAACCTTCGCCGCCTACGCGCGGATCTGCGGCCGGGCCCTGGCTCGGGCCCACGCCAAGGCCTCGGGGCAGGCAGCATTGATCAGCGGTTATATCGGCAAGAGCGAAACCCTGGCCGAAGCCCTGTGGCAGTACGCCAAGGCCTATGCCACGCAAAACGAGCGGGACTTCGAACGCTTCCAGCAAGCCTGCCGCAAGGGCCGCTTGCAGGCGCGTTCAGAGGCGGATTTTGCCGCCGACCATCTGCCTTGAACCTCAGTTGGGCGTGGTGTCTGCGGCCGGGTCCCGGGCGCCCAGCAGTGCCTTGATGGCCTGGGCATCCATCGGCTGGTTGAGGTAGAAACCCTGGGCCTCGTCGCACCGGATAGCGCCCAGCGCCTGCAACTGGTCGATGGTTTCCACGCCCTCGGCGGTGACCGTCAGCGACAGCGCGCGCCCCAGGCCGACAATCGCCTGGATGATCGAATGGTCGCCGCCGCTGGCGGTCAGGCCACCGACAAAACTGCGGTCGATCTTCAGGCCATCGAACGGGAACGAGCGCAGGTAACTCAGGGACGAGTAGCCGGTGCCGAAATCGTCCATCAGCAGCCGCACCCCCAGGGCCTTGAGGCCCTGCATGATGACCAGCGCACCCTGGGCATCGTCGAGCATCACGCTTTCGGTCAGCTCCAGTTCCAGACGCGCCGGGTTCAGCCCGGTCTCGGCCAGCACCGCCTTGACCCGCGCCACCAGGTGCCCGCGCTGGAATTCGGTGGGCGACAGGTTGACCGAGATCATCACCTCTTCCGGCCAACTCGCCGCCGCCTCGCAGGCGTGCTGCAGCACCCAGTTGCTCAGGGGCAGGATCAAGCCGGTTTCCTCGGCGATATGGATAAACCGATCCGGCCCCAACAGTCCGCGCTGCGGATGCTGCCAGCGCACCAGCGCCTCGGCCCCGGCCAGGCGCTGGCCCTCGATGCGGTAGCGCGGCTGGAAGTCCAGGCGCAGTTCGCCATGCTTGATCGCGTGGCGCAGGTCGCTCTCGAGCTGGCGGCGCTCGATGATCCGCGCGTTCATGTCGCCGGCGTAAAAGCGCCAGGTGGCGCGCCCGGCGTCCTTGGCTTCATACAGCGCGATATCGGCGTAGCGCAGCAGTTCCTCGGCCAGGATGGCGTCGGCCGGGGCCATGGCGATGCCGATGCTGGCGCTGATAAAGACTTCATGCTCGGCGATCTGGAACGGCTCCTCGATCCGTTCGATCAGGCGCCGGCACAGGCTCTCGACCTCGTCCTGGGAGTGCATGCCGGCCACCACCAGCACAAACTCGTCGCCGCCGATGCGCGCCACCAGGTCATCGCTGCGCAGGCACTGTTGCAGGCGCTGGGAGACCTGGTTCAGCACCAGGTCCCCGGCGGCATGCCCGAGCAGGTCGTTGACCGGTTTGAAGCGATCGAGGTCGATGCTCAGCATCAGCAGCGGCTCCTCCAGGGTCGGCGTGGCCTTGAGCTTGCCCTCGATGAACTCCTGCATCCGCGAGCGGTTGGCCAGGCCGGTCAAGGCATCGTGCTGGGACAGGTATTCGATGCGCCTGCGGGCCTCGACTTCTTCGGTGATGTCGCTGGCGGTGCCGCGATAGCCCCGGCCCTCCATCTCGCGCACCGACAAGCGGCAGATCCGTGGCTGGCCATCCCCCGCGAAGTAGTTGCACTGGACGATGGCATTGGCCCGCCGTGCATGGTCCTTGAACCATTGCGACAAGGGCCCCTGGTCGGAGGCCAGTACCTCGTCCACCGGACGCCCCAGGCAGGTGGTGCGAGACAGGCCGGTGATGGTTTCAAAGCGTTCGGAGAGGTAGGTGAAACGCAGTTGCCCGTCGAGTTCCCAGATCCAGTCGGACGCCGCCTCGGCCACATCGCGAAAGCGCTCCTCGCTGGCCGCCAACGCCCAGCGGCTGGCCTGCAACGAGTTGTAGTGGGCATCCATGGCCCGGGCCGCCGCCGTGGCCCGGCGCAGGATAAAGGCGGTCATCAGGGCAAACACCAGCCCGGCAATGCCCAACAGCGGCAAGACCAGCACCAGCAACTGCTGCCCGGGCCGCGCCGGCACCCATTGCAGCACCCCGGCGGCGTCGGGCAGGCCCACTGCGGGCAGGTCGGCTTGCGTACCGCCGACGTGCAACTGCTCGACGCCGAAATCCTGGCCCAGGGCCGCCAGACGCTGAGGCGCCAGGCGCGCGACAAACACCAGCACCGAGGCCGGCCCGCTGTCGGCCTCGACCGAGGGATCGGTGCCCGGGGTCAGGGCCGCGGCAGCCACCAGGGCCGGGGTGCCTTGCAGGTCGACAAAAAGACTGGCCGCTTCATCGCTGGCGGCGCTCTGGCGCGCGCGCTCCAGCAATTGCGGCGGGATGTCGTGGAGCCAGTCCGGGGGCGCAGCGGTCTGCAACCGGCCCTCGATCAGCGAGTACACCGGGCGATTGCTCGGATCGAGCACGAACACGCCGTCAAAACCCAGGTCGCTGAACAGCGTCGAGCCCAGGTTCTGCCGGCCAAAGGCCCAGTCGGTGTCGACGCTCTGGTGCAGGTGTCGGTAGGCGTCACCCCAGAAGGCATAGTCCTTGACCGTGGAGCGCGCGGATTTATCGAAAACCTGCAGCGCCTTTTCGATATCGAAACGGTTGTGCGCCTCGGCCTCGCGGTTCTGGCCCAGGGCGATATAGATCAGCAGGCCGCTGGTAAGCAGAAAGATCGCCAGCAACAGTAACGAACAGCCCAGCAGGGTGGCGCGGGTCAGGGACAGGTTGGAGGTCCGGGTCGCGGGCCGTTGCTCGGGATCGACGCTGAGATTGTCCATAATCCTCCGGGTGCGAGCGCGACACCGCCGCCAACCTGGGCGACCCCGGTGGTGCTCTCACCTGCCCTTTGACGATAGACAGTTTTTTCCGCGAGCCAGCCTGCAAACCGCAGAAACCCGGCCACGGCGCCCCCTGGCCGACGCCCGGTATTGCCTCCGGGCCTCGGCGAAGGTCTGGCTCAGGCCTCGGCGGTGGCCGCCACGAATGGCGGGACCTGCTCCAGCCCACGGTAAATCGGCAAGCCCAACTGCTCGCCATGGGCCACCATGCGGTCGGCGCCCGCCGAGGGGCCGCCGATGCGCAGCACCGCGTCGCAGCGTTGCAACAGGCCTTCGGCGTACGCATGAAAGTGGGCGTTGTACAGCTCGTCGCCCACCGCGCGGGAACCCGCCAAACGGGTCATGGGCAAGGCCACCCACTCCCCCAGCACCGGAAAATGCCCGGCCTTGAGCAGGTCGGCGGCGCATTGCTCCATGGCCTCGACGTTGGCCGCCAGGCGTGCCGGGTCATCGTCGGTGCCGGCGCGGTACGGGCCGGCGACCAGGATCATCAGGCTGCGCGGCGCCATCAGGTGCAGCTCCAGGTACTGCAAGAGCATGATGGTTTTGCCATCGACGATCTCGCCGGACTTGACCATGGCCAGGGCCTGCTCGAAGCCCAGCTCCAGGACTTCGATGTCTTCGCCCTCCTCCTCCAGGCCTCCGCCGTCGCCGATGCGGTCCCGGGCCTGGTACTGGCCGATGAAAAAGTGGATACGCTCGGTGACCGAGCCCGGGCTCATGAAGGCCTGGAAGATTTTTTCCACCGCCTGCACCCGGTAGCCGGTCTCTTCCTCGGCCTCCTGGCGGATCCGCTGCTCGGGGCTGGCGTTGTCCAGCAAGCCGGCCGCCGCCTCGATCAGAAACCCGCTGTGCTCATTGACGAACGCCGGCATGCGGAACTGGCGGGTCAGGAGCACGGTGCGCTGCGCCAGGTTGTACAGGAGGATGGTCGCGCCATTGCCGCGGTCATACACCTCGCGGGTCTGCGCCTGCCAGCTACCGTCGCGGCGCTGCAGATTGAAGCTGTACTTCTTGAGGATGTACCAGTTGTCCGAGAGCAACTGTTCGTCGGTGATCTGTACCCGGGGCTGACTCATGCAAGGTCCTTGTTCAGGTCGGTAGGGCTCGGCACCTCTGCCAGTTGCTCGAGCATGCGGTTGATATGAGCCTGGGTCAGGGCAAAGCCTGCCTCGCCCTGCTTCAATTGCCCGCCTTCAACCCGGGCGGCCCACCAGTCGCTGATAAACCCGGGGGCGTAACCGCCGGTGCCGAAGCCTTTGCCGAAGGCGATCATTTCGCTGTAGCTGGCCAGGTATTGTTCCTGGGTCTGCACCGGGTGCCGGCTCTGGTAGAGCCAGAACTGCAGGTCGTACAGCAGCTGCGACAAGGGGTCGGCGTGCAAGGCGAAATAACGTTTCTGCTCGACGATCTGCAACGCCACCCGGCGGATCGCCGCGCCGGTGTCGGGCAGTCCGTCGAAATGCCTGATCAGCTCCCCCAGCACTTCGGAAAACGGCGCCTCGCAGACCTTCAGCCGGTCATCCAGATAGTCCTGCTCCGAGGTGTCATAGACCTCGGGCGACACCAGGCCACGGATGAACGCTTCGAAGTTGCGGGCGAGGAAGGTCACCTGGTAATCGCCTTCCTGATCGACGTGCACCACCTGCGGCTCACCCTGCGGGCCGCACTCGCGGTAGTCGAGGGCGATCATGTCGTGCCCGGCCGAGGGGCAGCTGCAGATGTAGACGCCGAGGTCCGGGTAGCCCCACTCCTCGATCATGAACCGGCTGCCGTGCTCACCTCCCAACGACGAGCGCTGGCGGCGGCCGATGCTGAGGAAGCTGTCGATGGCGCAATGGTCCTCGGCCCAGGACGTCCACTCCTCGGTGGGGAAGCAGCTCAGTTGGGGCCGGCCGCCATTGTGGCGCTTCATGAAGGCGATATAGGACGCCGGCAGGCGGTAGCCCAGGGCCTGTTCCAGCTCGGCGATCAGTTGATCGTCCGGGGGCTGGTCATGGCTGTCGCCGCGGGTGTTCGGCTCCCAGAAACTCGTCAGGTCGATATCGTGCAGCAGCTCGCTCATCCGGTGCATCCCTTGCGGTAAAAGGCAGGCGCCAAGGCTACCTCAACCGTTCCTCACATCCACCAGCGCAGCAGAAAAAAGAACGCCATGCTCAACAACATGCTGAGCAAGGTGTTGCGGGTGAAGACCACCAGCGCGATGGCCACCAGCGAACTGAGCAGGTACGGGTTGTGCCATTGCAGGTTCAACTGGTGGTCGGGCATGAACACGATCGGCCCGCAGATCGCGGTTAGCATGCCCGGTACGGCAAAACCGAGAAACTGCCGGGCATTGCTGCCCAGCCGCAGCGGCAGGCGCGGCTCTAGAAACACGTAGCGGTTGAGGAAGACCAGGAACCCCATGCCGAAAATCACTGCCCAGACCATCATGTGCGCTCCCGATACAGCTTGTTGCAGATAAAGCCCGCGGTCATGCCCGCCAGCCCCGACAGAACCAGCGCCGACCCCCACTGCAAGTAGCTGAAAAGCACCGAGCAGAACAGCGAGACGGCGACACAGACCACGGTCGGCACGTTGCGCACCAGGGGCGTGATCAGGGCGATAAAGGTCGCGGCGATGGAAAAGTCCAGGCCCAGGTGCTCCAACCCGGGAATGCTCTTGCCGAGGACGATGCCAGCCAGGGTGAACAGGTTCCAGGCCACGTAAAACGTCAGGCCCACGCCCAGGGCGTACCAGCGGTTGAACTGCTCCCGGTCATGGGCGCTGATCAGGGCGAACAACTCGTCAGTGAGCAAAAAGCCCAGCCCCATGCGCCAGCGCCCCGGCAAGGGGGAAATCACCGAGCGCAGGCTCATGCCGTAGAGCAAGTGCTGGGAGGTCAGGAGCAAGGTGGTCAGCAGGATCGAGAAAACCCCGGCACCGCCCTTGAGCATGCCGATCGCCACCAATTGCGCGGCACCGGCAAACACGATGCCCGACAGCCCCTGCCCTTGCAGCGGCGTGAGGTTGGCCTCGATGGCCATGGACCCGGCGAGCAGTCCCCAGGGCGCGGTCGCCAGGGACAGTGGAATGATGGCAATGGCACCGCGCACAAAGGCGGCGCGCGGCAAAAGCTGGCTGGACATAAAACCCTGCATTCCCTAAATGGACAGCGACTGTGCCAGCCCCGGAGGCTGTTGGCTTGAACAATCTTGCGCATTTGCCCATGTCATGGCGGACGCCGTGAGTGTCGAACCAGCGCAGCCTGTGGCAGCGGCCACAAATGACAACGCCCCTCACGAGGGAGGGGCGTTGGCGGTCACGCGCAAGACGGTGCGGCTTACATTTGCACCAGATTGGCGATCTTCACGTCCGGATCGACGTCGGCTTCGTAGTCGACACCCGGGATCTCGAACCCGAACAGGCGCAGGAACTCTTGCTTGTAGCCGACGAAGTCGGTCATTTCGTAGAGGTTTTCGCTGGTGACCTGGTCCCACAGCGCCTTGACCCGGTCCTGGACTTGCGGCTCCAGTTCCTTGTAGTCGGCACGCAGGCGGCCTTCCTGGTCGATCACCGGAGTCTCGGCGTAGAGGCTGTTTTTATACAGACCGTACACCTGCTCGATGCAACCTTCGTGACTGCCCTGCTCTTTCATGACCTTGAACAGCAGCGACAGGTACAGCGGCATGATCGGGATCGCCGAGCTGGCCTGGGTCACCACGGCCTTGAGCACCGATACACGGGCATCGCCGTGCAGGTCTGCCAGCTGCTTGCGCATGCCGATGACCTTGTGGTCCAGGTCCTTCTTGGCTTCGCCAATGGAACCGTTCCAGTAGATGTCGTGGGTCAGCTTCTCGCCCAGGTAGGTGAAGGCGGTGGTTTTCGCGCCTTCGGCCAGCACGCCGGCGTCGTGCAGTGCGTCGATCCACATCTGCCAGTCTTCGCCACCCATGACCGCGATGGTGCCGTCGATTTCTTCCTGGGTCGCAGGCTGCAGCGTGGTTTCCTTGACGATTTCCTTGTCGGTGTCCACACCGCGCAGGGTCACCGATTTGCCCAGCGGCTTGAGGGTCGAGCTCAGGACTTCGCCGGTTTTCGGGTGGGTACGGCGCGGTGCAGCCAGGCTGTAGACCACCAGGTCGATCTTGCCCAGGTCGCGCTTGATGGTCTCGATGGTCTCGGCCTTGACCGCATCGGAGAACGCATCACCGTTGATGCTCTTGGCGTACAGGCCTTTTTCTTCGGCAAATTTGTGGAAGGCGGCGGTGTTGTACCAGCCGGCAGTTCCGAGCTTGCCGTCAACGCTGCCGCGCTCGAAGAACACCCCCAGGGTGTTGGCGCCGCAACCGAAGGCCGCGGTAATCCGCGCCGCCAGGCCGTAGCCGGTGGATGCGCCGAGCACCAGTACGTTCTTTGGCCCAGCGTCGATGGCGCCCTGTTCAGTGACGTAGTCGATCTGTTGCTTGACGTTGGCCTCGCAGCCGACCGGGTGGGTCGTCACACAGATAAAGCCGCGAACGCGGGGTTTGATGACCATACACAATCTCCAAATTCAATATGCCAAGAGCCAATACGGGCTGTAGCAGTGTCACGAGTTCAAGTTCATAGACGCTCGGAACGCCTTCGCGTCACGGCGAGATTGGCAATGCAGCCAATTTAGACTCGTTATCCAACTGATCACGGTGGGTACAACCCGGGGATTCTAGTGCCCCGGACCCGGATTGCGTAGCCGCAAGCGGCAAAACTCTAGCAGTTACCCTGCGCCCAGGGTGCGCCGCGCGGAAAATCCCGCAGCACGCCGGGCTATCGAGCCGCCCGCAGATTGGCCACAATGCCCCGCCTGGCACGCTCCGCCCGCGCCAGCCCCGAATGGACCCAAGGAAAAACACCCGCGTCATGGATATCCAAGTACTGGCAAAACTGCTGCATGACGCCGGCTGCAACCCGCGCTCGTACAGCATTGGCTCCGACCGGGGCGCCTCCGACGCCTACTGCCTGGTCAAGCACGGCCCGCAGTGGCGCGTGTTCTACACCGAACGCGGCCAGGCGGAGCCGCCGGAGTATGTGTCCAAGGATGAAGACCAGGCCTGTCGCTACTTTCTGCAACTGATACTGGCGTTGCCCCACAACCACTGTGTCGGTTTTTTCCGCAGCCAGACCAAAGCCGACGAGCTGTATGCCGGGTTGCACGCGGCGGGACTCAACCCGACCCAGGACTGGATTCCCTACGGCGGCCCTGACGACCCGCGGTTTCGTATATTCGTCAGCGGCCCGGCTATTTTTGGCGCCCGCGAACTGCTGGGCACCCTGCCTCGGGAAGACGCCTGAGCTTGATTACCTGCGCGCCCCTTCTTCAGCCACGTATTTGCAAGCACAAGGAACCCCTCGCCGATGGATGCCAAGACCCTGGTCGCCAACTGCAAAAAGCAAAAAGACCACTACCTGCACAGCCTGCTCGGCGACCAGACCCAGGTCGGCCAGCAGTTGCAGGCCCTGGCGCTGACCGCGCAACAGAAGGCCCAGGTCCTGGCGGTGATCGATGGCGCCTTGACCGACCAGCTGTACAGCCTGTTGCTGGGCCTGGACGGCGCCGCCAGCATCGGCGACGAACAGCATGACTTTGCGCTGTACAACGAAGCCGGCGAAGCCATCAGCGGCAGCGGCGAACTGGAAGCCCAGGCCTATGCGCAACTGATCGAGGCGGCCACCGGCTGACTAGCCCTGGGGCCGGTCGAGGGCGGCGTCCAGCGCCGCCTCCAGCTCTGCCTCGGCAACCGCCTGGCCATCGAGCCACAGGCTCAGGTCGGCCAGGTGAATGTTCAGGGTCACTTCCCGACGATCCCCAGGGTACTTGCGCAGGCGCAGATCGAGGCCCAAGGCCGACTCATCCGCCGCCAGCAAGTCCCATTGCCCGCTGCTCAGATCCAGCAGCACCCGGCCCTGGCCCAGGGCCTCGACCTTGGGCGCATACAGCCAGTGGCTCATGCGCATTTCCCGAGGCTCCAGGCTGACGCGCAGGCGGCCGTTGCAGTAGTTTTGCGGGGTGCACATGGGGGCGGGTCCTCGGAACAATTTCGGGGGGTGGGGATCATAACCCGGCCCCTGAAAAAACCTCAGCGGCACGGCACAATCCCTCGTCCGCCAGTGCGGGATTCGCTACTATGTGTTCCCGTTTTCCTGCCTGTGCCGTCAAGCCACCCTGGAGCCCGAATGCCCAATCCCAAGGACATCGCCACCGACAATGGCGCGCCGATGATTCCGGAGCAACGTCGCGAGCAGATCCTGCGTCAGTTGCGCAAGCACCAGGTGCTGAGCGTGCATCAGTTGATGGAAATGTTCGATTGCTCGCACATGACCGTGCGCCGCGATATCGCCCTGCTGGAGCAGGAAGGCCGGGCCTATTCGGTCACCGGTGGGGTGCGCATCGCCAGCCAGTTGCACAGCGAGCCAAGCCATCAGTCCAAGGCGGTGGTCGAGCTGCCGCAGAAGCAGGCCATGGCCAAATTGGCCGCCCGCCTGTTACGCGCGGACATGACGGTGTACCTGGACGCAGGCACCAGCACCCTGGAAATCGTGCCCTACATCAAGGCGCTCTCGGGCATGACCGTGGTCACCAATGATTTCGGGGTGGTACAGGCGTTGATGGAGGCGCCGCAAGTGACGGTGATCCACACCGGCGGCCAGCTCGACCACTCCAACCATTCCTGCGTCGGCGGCCTGGCCGTGACCACCTTGCGCCAGATGGTGACCGACATTGCTTTTATGTCCACCAGTTCCTGGGACCTGCGCCGTGGCATCACCACCCCTTCGGCGCTGAAGGTCGAGGTCAAGCAGGTGGCGATGCAGTCGGCGTCCCAGGTGGTGCTGGTGGCCAGCAGTTCGAAATACGGCACCTTCAGCATGTACCGCATCGCCGGCCTGGAGCAGTTCGACGTCATCATCAGCGACGCCGCCCTGGCCCCGGCAGCGGCAGATGGGATTCGCAAACAAGGCGTCGAGCTGCTGCTCCCCGAGTAAACAACCCTGTAGCTGCTGACGCGACATCCCCCCCTGACCCACCACGGCGACAGATCCGGCCAGCGCAGCCTCGTGCCTCGGCAACGGCTACCGGGGCTGGGGTTTTTCGGTTTGTTGCATAAACAGGCCCAGTTCCCTGGCGTAGAACCTGGCCATGCCGGTGGTGCCGTGGCCGCGGGTCTCGGCGCTGGCCGGGATCAGCACCAGCCGCGCGTTCTTGAGCTGGCGCAGCGAGGCTTCCAGGGTGCCGGTTTCCGGCGGGTTGCGCTCGTCATCGGCCGAGTTGATGGCCAGCACCGGGGCCTGGATCTTGCCGAGGCCCGGGGCAGCGTTGTAGTCGGCGGACGATTGCCACTGGTAGATAAAGTCATTGGCGTCGGCGGTTTGCGCCGCGTTGAGGCGCTCATCCACCAGTTTGTCGGCCAGGGCCCGGGTCGGTGCAGCCGCCTGATACGCCAGCGTGCCGCCACTGGTGCCAACGCTGAACAGCGCATTGGCCAGGCGCAGGGACGGTGGCTGGACGCTGTAGTTGCCGTTGTTCCAGGCCGGGTCCTGCTTGATCGACTCCACCAGCAGCCGGCGCATCATCCAGTTGCGCGACGACATCTCGGTCGGCTGCGACGCCATGGGCACCAGGGCATCCATCATCTGCGGCCAGGTCTGGCCCCACATCCAGGTTTGCATGCCGCCCATGGAATTGCCGATGACCAGCCGCAGGTGCTTGACCCCCAGGCCCTCGGTCACCAGCCGGTACTGAGCCTGGACCATGTCTGCGTAGTTGTACGCGGGGAATTTGGCCCGCAGCCCGTCCGAAGGCTTGCTCGACTGGCCGACGCCGATGCCATCGGTGGAAATGATGTAGTACTTGCTGGCGTCCAGCGGCTGGCCGGGGCCGAACAGTTCGCCGCCAAAGTCCTTGCTCAGCACATCGCTGCCAGGGCGGTAGGTGCCGTGCAGGTAGAGGATGGCCGGTTTTTTCGGATTGCCGAGGGTGATGTAGTGCAGTTTCAGATTGGCCAGCTTTTCACCGGTATGGAAGGTGAATTCGGGGGCCACCCAGTCCCCTTCGGTGGCCTCCGGCAAGGGCGCGGCGCTGAGGGTGGAGCCGGTGAAAAGCAGGGAAAACAGCAGCCCGATAGCGGGCCGGGAAGCGAAGCGCTGCATGGGATGAGTCCTGTTGTTTTTGTTCTGGGAGCCCCTGCGCGAGCGGCGCGCAGGGGGTGCATCGAGGGTTTAGCGGGCCTTCCAGTCGCGCAGCCATTGCAGGCCGGCCGAGGTGTCGCCCCGTGGGCGGTATTCGCAGCCGATCCAGCCGTCATACCCCAGCTCGTCGATGAGGTCGAACAGGTACGGGTAGTTCAGCTCCCCCAGGTCCGGCTCGTGACGGTCCGGCACGCCGGCGATCTGGATATGGCCAATGCCGGCAAAATCGCGACGCAGCTTGACCGCCAGGTCACCTTCGACGATCTGGCAGTGGTAGCAGTCGAACTGCACCTTGAGGTTGCTGGCCCCGACTTCCCGGCAGATGGCCTGGGCCTGGTCCTGGCGATTGAGGAAAAAGCCCGGCATGTCGCGGGTATTGATCGGTTCGAGCAACACCGTGACCCCGACCTTGGCCGCCTGGGCACTGGCATAGGCCAGGTTTTCCAGGTACACGCCGTGGTGCCGCGCGCGGTCGTTTTCGGACGGCAGCAGGCCGGCCATCACGTGGATCCGCGAGTTGCCCAGCACCGCGGCGTATTCCAGGGCGCGGTCGAAGCCGGTGCGAAATTCACTCTCGCGCCCGGGCAGGCTCACGGTGCCCCGCTCGCCCGCCGCCCAGTCGCCCGGTGGCGCGTTGAACAAGGCCTGGACCAGGCCGTTGTCGCCCAGGCGCTGCTTGAGTTCCTGGGCGCTGTAGTCGTACGGAAACAGGTACTCCACCGCTTCGAAACCATCGGCCGCGGCGGCGGCGAAACGGTCGAGAAACTCGTGTTGCGGGTAGAGCATGCTGAGGTTGGCAGCAAAACGAGGCATGTTAACTCCTGGGACAAAGGGTCAGACAAAAGGCCAGATCAACAGGGTAATCAAGAAACCCAAAGTGCCGAGCAAGGTGGTGATCACGGTCCAGGTACGCAGGCCGTCGGCGACATTAAGCCCGGCCAGCTTGGTGAAGATCCAGTAGCCGGCGTCGTTGATGTGGGACATCGCCAACCCGCCACCGCCCATGGCCAGGCACAGCAGGGCCATGTGATTGGGGGTCAGGTTGAGGGTCGCGATCAGCGGCGCGATGATCCCGGCGGTGGTCACCAGGGCCACGGTGGTCGAACCTTGCACCGCACGCAGCAGCATGGTCAGCAAAAAGCCCAGGGCCAGCACTGGCAGGCCCGTGGTGCGCAGCATGTCGGAGACCACGGCACCGATCCCGGTGTCCACCAGGACCTTGCCGAACACACCGCCGGCACCGGCGATCAGGATCACCATGGCCACGCCCGGCAGGGCCGAACCGATCACATCCGAGACCTGGGACCGGCTCCAGCCGCGACGCGAACCCAGCAGCCAGGCACAGAGCAAGGTGTCGATCAGCAGCGCCACCAGGGGCGCGCCGAGCACGGTCATGATCCCGCGCAGGGTCGACTCGGGGGGCAGCAGCGAAGTGGCCAGGGTGCCCAGGAGAATCAGGACGATCGGCAGCAGAATCAGGCTGACGATCAGGCCGAAACCCGGTGGTGGCGCCGGCGGCAGCTTGGACACGATGCTGCTGGTGGACTCTTCCAGGCCCATGTGGGACACGGCCGCGGTGGCCTGGGCGCTGGTTTGGCTGGAGCCGTTGTTCCAGGCTTCGAGGTCGGCGTTGGTGACGTGAGGGCCATAGACTTCGGCGCGGATATCGTCGGTCATCGGGTAGAAGCGACGGGTCATGCGCCCGGCCACACGGTAGCCGACGTAGCACAGGAAAGCGGTCAGCGGCAGGCCGAACATCAGCACCCGGCCCAGGTCCGCGCCCAGTTGGCTGGCGGCGGCCACAGCGCCCGGATGCGGCGGCAGGAACGCGTGCACGGTGAGCAGCGCCGCACACATTGGCAGGGCGAAGATCAGCAGCGGCTTGCGCGCCTTGCGGGCCAGGCCATAGGCCAGCGGCATCAGGATGATGACCCCGACCTCGAAGAACACCGGCACGCCGATGATGAAGCCGGCAATGGTCAGCGCCAGCGGTGTACGGCGGTTGCCGAAGCGTTCGATCAGGGTCTTGGCCAGGGCCTCGGCACCACCGGAAAGCTCGATGATGCGTCCGATCATCGCCCCCAGGGCAATGATGATCGCGATGTGGCCCAGGGTCTTGCCCATGCCGCCTTCAATGGTGGCCACCAGGTCTGCCGGTTTGACCCCGGCCACCAGCGCCACCAGGATGCTCACCAGCATCAGCGCGACAAAGGGCTGGAACTTGTACTTGAGCACCAGGAACAACAGCGTGGCGATGCCCACGCCGGCGATCAGCATCAGGATCAGCGGGCTCATGATGCCAGCCCTCCGTCGCGGACCAGGGATAGTGTGTTAACGAGACTGCAGTCGGGATACGTCATGGGTGAAGTCCTGTTGTTATTGTTTTTCAGGCAGACCGGTCTCCACCGGAGTCGCAATGCGTCTCCCATGGCCTGCCTGCATTTACCTTGGGTCAAGTGAGTACTGGTGCCCTACCAGGCGGCACCGAAGGTTTCGCGCAACTCGTCCAGGGCCGCCTGACTCAGCGGCTCCGGCCGGGGCTGGGTCATCAGCCACAGGCGCGCGGTTTCTTCGAGTTCTTCCAGGGCGTAGCTGGCCCTGGACACCGAGCTTTCCCAGACCACCGGGCCCAGGCGCTCGAGCATCACCCCACGTACCCGGTTGGCCAGTTGCGCCACCTGTTCGGCGACGTTCGGCGAGCCGGGGCGCTGGTAACCGATCAGCGGGATGTGCCCGACCTTCATCACCTGGTACGGGGTCAGCGGCGGCAGGATGTCATCCGCCTGCCAGACACCGGCCAGGGTCAGTGCCACCAGGTGCGTGGAATGGGTGTGCACCACCCCGCCCACGCCCGGGTTGCGATCGTAGACCTGGCGATGCAGGGCCAGGGTCTTGGACGGCTTGTCGCCGGACACCCACTCCCCCGCCAGGTTGACCTTGGCAATGGCCGCCGGGTCCAGGCGCCCGAGGCAGACATCGGTCGGGGTGATCAGCCAGCCATCGTCCAGGCGCGCGCTGATATTGCCCGCGCTGCCCACGGTATAGCCGCGCTGATAGAGGCTGCGACCGACGTCGCAGATCTCTTCGCGCAGGGCGTTTTCCTTGCTCAGGGCGCTTTGGACTGCCGTGCTCATGGGGCATCTCCCGCCAGTTGCTTGAGGGCCTTGGCGAAGAAATCCCGACCGCCGAAGTTGCCGGACTTCAACGCCAGGGCCAGGGGCTCGTCGCCCCCGCTGACAGTGGCCGGCACGCCTGGGTCGATCTGCGCGCCGATCTGCAACAGTTGCACGCCCAGGGCCTTGACCACCGCACCGGACGTTTCGCCACCGGCAATCACAAAGCGCCGTACCCCAGCCTGGCGCAGCCCCTTGGCGATCTCGCCCAGGGCATTTTCCACCAGGGCCCCGGCACGCTCGACACCCAGTTGCTGCTGCACCGACTTGACCTCGTCCGGGGTGCTGGTGGCGTAGATCAACACCGTGTGCTGCTGCTCGCGGGCAAAGGCCAGGGCTTGCGCCACCACCGGTTCGCCGGCGGCCAGGGCCATCGGGTTGATGCGCAGGGCCGGGCGATCGGCTTCCAGCCAGGCCGCCACCTGGCCAATGGTCGCCACCGAGGCACTGCCGGCCAGGACCACTTCGCCACCGGCCACGGTCGGCAGGCTCGACACATCGAAGTCACGCAGCTTGCCGGCACGGCGGAAGTTCTCCGGCAGGCCCAGGGCCAGCCCCGAGCCACCGGTCAGCAGCGGCAGGTCGGCGCAGGAGGCGCCCAGGGTATAGAGGTCCTGGTCGGAAAGCGCATCGGCGATGGCCATGCCCACGCCCTGGGCCCGCAGTTCGGCGATCTTTGCCCGAACCGCCTCGACGCCCTGGGCGACGCTGTCGTAGCGCAACAGGCCGACTTTCTGCGTGGTCTGGGATTGCAGCACGCGCACCAGGTTGGCGTCGGTCATCGGCGTCAACGGGTGATGCTGCATGCCCGACTCGCTGAGCAACTGGTCCTGGACAAACAGGTGGCCACGGAAAAGGGTCCGGCCGTTCTCCGGAAATGCCGGGCAGGCCAGGGTGAAGTCACTGCCCAGGGCCTTGAGCAAGGCCTCGCTGACCTGGCCGATATTGCCGGCGGCGGTGGAATCGAAGGTCGAGCAGTACTTGAAGAAAATCTGCTCGCAGCCTTGCTCGCGCAGCCAGTTCAGGGCGGCGAGGGACTCGGCCACCGCGTCATTGACCGGCGTGGTGCGGGATTTGAGGGCGATGACGATGGCGTCGGCATCCAGCCCCGCCGCCACTTCGCGACTGGGGATGCCGATGCTTTGCACGGTGCGCATGCCGCCGCGCACCAGCATGTTGGCCAGGTCAGTGGCGCCGGTGAAGTCATCGGCGATGCAGCCCAGCAACGGGCGGGAAAGGGTCGGGCTCATGGGGCGGTCCTCACACAGACTCGGGCTTGGCGGTCGGCAACTCGATGCCCGGGAAAATCTTGATCACGGCCGAGTCATCCTCGCGCCCGAAACCGGCGCTGGAGGCCTGCATGAACATCTGGTGCGCGGTGGCCGACAGCGGCAGCGGGAATTTGCTGGCACGGGCGGTATCCAGCACCAGGCCCAGGTCCTTGACGAAAATATCCACCGCGGACAGCGGCGTGTAGTCGGCCTTGAGGATGTGCGGCACGCGGTTTTCAAACATCCACGAGTTGCCGGCGCTGTGGGTGATCACTTCGTACAGGGCGTCGGCGTCCACCCCTTCACGCAGGCCCAGGGCCATGGCTTCGGCGGAGGCGGCAATGTGCACCCCGGCCAGCAGTTGGTTGATGATCTTGACCTTGGACCCCAAGCCATGGGCATCGCCCAGGCGGTAGACCTTGCCCGCCATGCCGGCCAGGATCGCCTCGGCCTTGGCGTAGGCCTCGGCCGGGCCCGAGGTCATCATGGTCATTTCGCCGGCTGCCGCCTTGGCCGCGCCACCGGAGATCGGCGCATCGAGGTACAGCAGGCCTTGCTCGGCCAGGCGCTGCCCGAGGTCCACGGCGTAGGTCGGGGCCACGGTGGCACAGCCGATCACCAGGCTGCCGGGGCGCAGGGCCGCAACCGCCGCACCGTCGCCGAACAACACGCTTTCAGTCTGCTCGGCGTTCACCACCACGGTGATGATCACGTCACATTCGGCGGCCATCTGCGCGGCGCTGGCACACGCCACCCCGCCTTCACTGGCGAACTGCTCGGTGACCGCGGCGCGCACATCGCAGGCATGCACATTGAAGCCGCTGCGCAACAGCGAGCGGGCGATACCCAGGCCCATGGCACCGAGACCGACAACACCGACGTTTTTGTTATTCATGAACAACTCCAGAAATAGGCGACGGCGTTCCCTGCGCGGCAGCGCGCAGGCGGCGGGCCGCGTCGAGGGAATAGAGGTTGGCGCTGATCAGCGCGCTCCCGGGCAGCGCCTGTTCGGCGACGGGAGCAGTGAGCAGCGATACGGCGTGCCGGATCACCGCAGGGCTGACGCCAAAGGCGGCGGCCAGCAGCTCGGCGGGTTCGGCGCGGGCAACGCGCAGCGAGGCATGCAAAGAGGGGGCATGGGCCGACCGAGGAGCCTTGGCGCTCGGCGGGTGCAACGGGGCCTTGTCGTACATGAGGGCCATCCTGCTTGGTTTTGTTGTCAGGTTGGAACAGATAATCCACCAATGAACGGATTATGTGAAGTTATTTTTCAATCTAACATTTTTTAACATCAACACTCACACAGCCACCCTTCTCAGCCCGCCTCGCCGCCCAGCCGCCACCACCGATACCGCGCCGCCCGGCGCCAGGGACGCGAGCGCTCTACCGCGCGTCGGCCAGCCTCGATATTCGGCCGAACAGCGCCAGCAACCCTGACCTGGATCAGTTCAAGCGCCCAGGCCCGGGTCGATGCTCGGGACACAGGGCCACCGACTGACGGTAGCGCCCCTCATCGCACTGGCGTTGACCCCCTTGCCGGGCTGGTGCCTGATGCTGAGTCCCGCAATGTTTGGATAAGGATGATTCGACATGGCAACGATCCAAGTTCTCGCAGGTGACTTCCTGCAAGGTGATGGCGAGTACCGCAACGGCAGCTTCAGGTTGAAGACCGCCTTCAATACCTCCCCCGGCGTGGTGCTCAAGGCCTCGGCCTTCAAGACCCTGGAAATCGCCACCCAGGATTCCGTCGCCAACAAGGATGCACTGAGCTTCGGCATCGCCGGGGCCATGCTCCTGGGGCCGGTGGGCGCGATTGCCGGTTACCTGATGGCGGGCACCCAGACCGAAGTGACGTTTCTCGGCACCTTCAATGACGGTCGGCAATTATTGGCCGCCACCGACAGTCAGACTTATCGGGATATATCCCGGCAACTGTCCGCCCCCTAATACCCCTTCATTAATGACAACAGTGCTCACGGCTATATGCCCTGAGCACTGACTTGCAATAACGACGCAATGAACTACGGCAATAAATATCACACTGCCATAAATTAGCCGACTTCCTGTACATTTCCTGTCTGAGGCCAATTAATACACTCATCCGGGTGGTTTTAATGTTGACTTCACCCCCCCCTCGCCAGTAAATTGCGCGGGCCGGCAACACCGGCCATTTTTCAACTCACTAAAGAAGCCAATGGACACAGTATCTAGACCCTGTCTGGCCGCTGCCTCTGCGCAGAACCAGGCACTAACCCAGGCAATGACGGGACTCGACTCTTCGGTCGGGTGAGCTGCGCTAGAGCTTGATGCTCCATCGTAACTTGCCTCCACCGGAGCCAGTCCGGTCGTGAGGTAATGTTATGAACTTCAAATCCACAGTAATGCCAGGCGTACGCGCCTTTGCTTCGACGATGCGCGTCAAGCTGTGCCGTGAGCGCAGCATCGCGGCACGCTCGCCCTTCGCCACCCCCTGCGCCCTTGCCCAGGCCCACCTGCGGTCCAATTGGCGCGTCTGCCCAGCCACCGGTCAGCTCCAGCAACGCTGGTGTGCCGATGACAGCCAGGACCCACAGAGTCGGAGTCTCGCGCAGCTGTTCCAGCAGGCCGGGATGATCTACAGCCTGTACCTCGGAACCCGCACTTTCCACTGACCCGAAGACACTTCCGTGTTCTTCCCGAGCGTTTTCCTTATATAAGGAATTCGGCAACTTACTGTTGCCCGCTTTAAATGAAATCAATTGGAGCCTGTTATGGAAGAGGCCAGTAGTAGGTTCGCTGTATCTCTATTGTCACGGAGTATGCAGCGAACGTTAAAACCAATAAAACGCAACTACCTGAATCGATCGCTTACTTGCGGCTCGACATACTTTCGCTCGTCTTTAATCAGGTGAGTTGTTTGTGTGTCGTGCCGCAAGACTGCGGCGGGAGCACACGCAATGACTACAGCAGTAAAAAAACCCAAGGCCCAGAACGGCAACGCGTCCAGCGACGAAAACAAGCTGTCGATGCGGGCGGCCCGGGAAGCCCAGAACAGCCTTGACGTAACCCTGGGCAACGTCAAATCCAACACCAATGGCCTGACCGAACTCGACGCCGAGGGCCGCCTGCACCGGGACGGCTTCAACGAAGTGGCCCACGACCACCCGCCCCACGCCCTGGTGCAACTGCTCCAGGCCTTCAACAACCCCTTCATCTATGTGCTGATGACCCTGACCGGCATCAGCTTCATCACTGACTTCTGGCTGCCGCTGCAAGACGGCGAAGAAACCGACCTCACCGGGGTGATCATTGTCCTGGTCATGGTCCTGGCCAGCGGCCTGATGCGTTTCTGGCAGGAACACCGTTCGGCCAAGGCCGCCGAGGCCCTCAAGGCCATGGTGCGGACCACCGCCGCAGTCCTGCGGCGCGAGCAGATGGGCATGCAGGCCGAACTGCGCGAAGTGCCGATGCGCGACCTGGTGGTGGGCGACATCGTGCGCCTGTCGGCGGGCGACATGATCCCGGCCGATATCCGCCTGATCGAATCCCGTGACCTGTTTATCAGCCAGGCTGTGCTGACCGGCGAAGCCTTGCCGGTGGAGAAGTACGACACCCTGGGCGCGGTCCAGGAAAAGTCCGCCAACAGCGTCGCCGCCGACCAGCAGGACCTGCTCGACCTGCCGAACATTTGCTTCATGGGCACCAACGTGGTCAGCGGCACCGCCACGGCCGTGGTGGTGGCCACCGGCTCGCGCACCTACTTCGGTTCCCTGGCCCGTTCCATTGTCGGCACCCGCAGCCAGACTGCGTTCGACCGTGGGGTGAACAGCGTCAGCTGGCTGCTGATCCGCTTCATGTTGGTGATGGTGCCAATCGTGCTGCTGATCAACGGCTTCACCAAGGGTGACTGGAGCGAAGCGTTCATGTTCGCCCTGGCAGTGGCCGTCGGCCTGACCCCGGAAATGCTGCCGATGATCGTCAGCGCCAACCTGGCCAAGGGCGCCGCCGCCATGGCCAAGCGCAAGGTGGTGGTCAAGCGCCTCAACGCGATCCAGAACTTCGGCGCCATGGACGTGCTCTGCACCGACAAGACCGGCACCCTGACCCAGGACCGGATCATCCTCGAACGCCACGTCGATATCACTGGCGGGCGCTGCGACCAGGTGCTGCAACTGGCCTGGCTCAACAGCTACCACCAGAGCGGCATGAAAAACCTGATGGACCGCGCCGTGGTGCGCTTCGCCGAAGAAAACCCCAAGTTCAGCCCGCCCCAGGCCTGGACCAAGGTCGACGAACTGCCGTTTGACTTCGTCCGTCGCCGCCTCTCGGTGATCCTCGCGGACGACACCGGCCATCACCTGATGGTGTGCAAGGGCGCGGTCGAGGAAATGCTCGAAACCGCCACCCAGGTCCGCCAGGATGGCAAGGTCATCGAACTCACCGCCGAGCGCCGCGCCGCACTGCTGGAGCAGGCCGAGGAATACAACCGCGACGGTTTCCGCGTGCTGCTGGTGGGCACCCGCGACCTGGCACCCGGCGAGATTCGTACCCAGTACAACGCTGGCGACGAACGCGAGCTGGTTATCGAAGGCCTGCTGACCTTCCTCGATCCGCCCAAGGAAACCGCGGGCCCGGCCATTGCCGCCCTGCGTGAAAACGGCGTGGTGGTCAAAGTCCTGACCGGCGACAACCCGATCGTCACGGCCAAGATCTGCCGCGAAGTCGGCCTGGAAGTCGGCGTGCCGGTGCTGGGTCGCGACATCGAGCAAATGGATGACGTGTCCCTCAGCCGCCTGGTGGAAGAGCGCACGGTCTTCGCCAAGCTCACCCCGTTGCAGAAATCCCGGGTGCTCAAGGCCCTGCAGGCCAACGGCCACACCGTGGGCTTCCTCGGCGACGGCATCAACGATGCCCCGGCGCTGCGCGATGCCGACGTCGGTATCTCGGTGGACAGCGGCACCGACATCGCCAAGGAATCGGCAGACATCATCCTCCTGGAAAAGAGCCTGATGGTGCTGGAGGAAGGGGTGATCAAGGGTCGCGAGACCTTCGGCAACATCATGAAGTACCTGAACATGACCGCCAGCTCCAACTTCGGCAACGTGTTCTCGGTGCTGGTGGCCAGTGCCTTCATCCCGTTCCTGCCGATGCTGGCGATCCACCTGCTGTTGCAGAACCTGATGTACGACTTCTCCCAGCTGGCCCTGCCGTGGGACAAGATGGACAAGGAATACCTGAGCAAGCCGCGCAAGTGGGACGCCAACAACATTGGCCGTTTCATGCTGTGGATCGGGCCGACCTCGTCGATCTTCGACATCTCCACCTTCGCCCTGATGTGGTTCGTGTTCGCCGCCAACAGCGTGGAAATGGCCGCTCTGTTCCAGTCCGGCTGGTTCATCGAAGGCCTGCTTTCGCAGACCCTGGTGGTGCACATGCTGCGGACCCGCAAGATCCCGTTCATCCAGAGCACCGCCGCGTTGCCGGTAATGCTGGCCACCGGCCTGGTGATGGCGCTGGGGATCTACGTACCGTTCTCGCCGCTGGGCGCGATGGTCGGCCTGGTACCGCTGCCGTGGGAATACTTCCCGTGGCTGGTCGGCACCCTGCTCTGCTACTGCGTCGTGGCCCAGACCATGAAGACCATCTACATCCGCCGCTTCAAGCAGTGGTTCTAAGCACCTGAGACCAGGGTGGCCGGCCGGTTTGGCGGCCACCCTGAATCGGTAATGGCTCCTCCCGACACCTGGGGAGAACGACGATGCGACTGATCCAATACCTGTGGCAACCGCTTGATCGGGCACTGCGTGCAGTGCTGGTGATCGGCCTGTCGAACAGCGCCAGGCTCCTCACCGCCCTCAGCGTCCGGCTCTATGCCAGGGGCTGGTTGAGCGCGGTTGAAGTCCGATTTCTCCTGGCGTTCAGCAGCGCCATCAACCGCACCTCAATCCGGGTTGCGGCCCGCTAGACAATGAAACAGTTCAAGGAGAGTCCTCATGTCGGGAACTACTCTGCTAATCAATCTCGCTGGTTCCATCGCCCTGTTGCTGTGGGGCACCCATATGATTTCCTCGGCCCTGCTACGCGGTTTCGGCACGCAGTTGCGCCAGTGGCTGGGGCAAAACCTGACTAACCGCTGGATGGCCCTGGCCTGTGGCATCGGCATCACCGGGGTGCTGCAGAGCAGCACCGCCGTCAGTCTGATGGCCACCTCCTTTACGGCCGCCGGGACCTTGAGCCTGGCGCCGGCGCTGGCAGTGATGCTGGGCGCCAATATCGGCTCGACCCTGGTGGTGCAACTGCTGAGTTTCGATATCTCGATCGTCACCCCGCTGGTGTTGCTGGTCGGCTTTATCGTGTTCCGCCTGCGGGACGACTCACGCTTCGAAAGCCTGGGCTGCGCCCTGATTGGCCTGGGCCTGATGCTGCTGGCCCTGCGCATGCTCGGCGCCACCCTGGGCGACGTCGAAGGCTCGGCGATTTTCCAACTGCTGATGCGCAGCCTGGACGGCGAACTGCTGCTGGCGCTGCTGGTGGCCACGGTGCTGGCCTGGGTCTGCCACTCCAGCGTCGCGGTGGTGCTGCTGATTGCGTCCCTGGCCGGCGCCGGCCTGCTTTCGCCATCCACCAGCATGGCCCTGGTGCTGGGGGTGAACATCGGCGGCGCGCTGCCTTCGCTGGTCAACGCCGGCTCCAGCGTCGCCCGGCGCCTGCCCCTGGGCAATTTTCTGGTGCGCCTGAGCGGGGTGCTGATGCTGTTGCCCTGGGTGCCGTTGCTGGCCCAGCCCCAGCTCCTCGGCCAACTGCCGCCGGCGCTGCTGGTGGTGGGTGTGCACAGTGCCTTCAGCCTGGTGCTGGCCCTGCTGTTCATCGGCCTCACCGCCCCCCTCGCCGCCCTGCTCACCCGGCTGCTGCCGGAGCCCGAGCGGGTGGTGGACCCCGGGATGCCGCTGTACCTGGACGAATCCGGCCTGGAAGTGGCCAACATCGGCCTGGCCAACGCCGCCCGCGAAGCCCTGCGCATGGCCGACATGCTGTCGAGCATGCTCAGCCGGGTGCTGCAACTGCTGCGCACCTCGGAGCAGGCCAATGCCGATGAAGTGCGGCGCATCGACCAGTCCCTGGACCTGCTCAGCGCGGCGATCCGCGCCTACCTGGCGGATATCGGCAAGGAAGGCATCAGCGACCAGGATGCCGACCGTTCCCAGGAGATCCTGATGTTCGTGATCAACCTGGAACACGCCGGCGACATCCTCTCCACCAGCCTCGCGCAATTGGCGGCGCGGCGCCTGCGTCGGGGCGAGCACTTCTCGGCCTTCGAACTCGGCACCCTGTACCCGTTGCACCGCGAAGTCCTCGAAAGCCTGAGCCTGGCGGTGACCGTGTTCCTGCGCGAAGACCTGCCCACCGCACACCAACTGGTCAACCGCAAGGAAGTGGTGAGAAGGCTCGAAGCCATGGCCAGCCGCGAGCACTTTCGGACCTTGCGCGAAGACAAGAGCGCCTGGGCCGAGTCCGGCGATATTTTCCAGCGCCTGCTGCGCGACTACCGCCGCGTGCATCACCACATCGCCGCCCTGGCCTACCCGGCCCTGGAACGCGCTGGGGAACGCGACATCAACGGCGGCCTGGTCGGTGACGGCCTGGCCGACGCTCCCGACACCATTGACCGCAAGGAACCAGAGCAATGCGCATCCTGATCTGCGCCGGGCGCCACTGCACCGACATCCACCTGTGCCGGCGGGTGCTGGAAGCCTTCCAGCGCATGCACGAAGTGCGAGTCCTGATTCACGGCGGCAGCCAGTTCCTGGGGGCGGAAATCGAAGACTGGGCCCGGGAAGTCGGGGCCGACATCGTGCGTTATCCGCCCAACTGGCAGCTCCACGGCAAGCACGCCGAGCGCCTGCGCAATGCCTTCATGCTCAAGGACAGCCGCCCCGACCTGGTGATTGCCCTGCCCGGCGGCGAGGACACCGAAGAGCTGCTGGCCCGGGCCAAGGCCCAGGGCATTCAGACCCTGTCGGTCACTGACCGGCAATAACCCACCCCTTTCCACCCACAACGAGTCGTCCTCATGACCGAAGAACCCAACAGACGCTGCGCCCTCTTTGCGGGCCTTGATTCGTTCACCACCTGCGTCCCCCTTCGAACGTCCCCTGCGTGCCAGCACGCAGGGCGCATCGCCCCGACCCTGCCGGAGTTCCTCCATGCTCAAGCCCAAACGTAATAGCGCCCCCAACCCGGGCCCATTCACTTCCATCAGCAACAACCTGCCGCCCTCCCGGGTACGGATGCTGCGGCGCAACCTGCAGTTCATCAGCCTGATCCTGGTGTTGATCGTGCTGCTGTCCCTGTTCTCCACCGCCCGTGCGGCAGGCGGCGCCTATGTGGTTGACGATGGCGGGATCAACGCCCCGGGGGAATGCAACGTCGACCTCTGGCACCAGAGCAATCGGCATGACCATTCCAGCCAGCAGACCGTGCTGTCGCCGGCCTGCACCTTCCAGGCCCTGCCGTGGGCCCAACTGGGAGTCGAAGTGCAACACGGCCGGGAAGACGGCGCTTCCGAGACGCAACTGAGCCCGCAGCTCAAGGCGCAACTGTGGGACCGTGAAGACCTCGGCCTGCAACTGGCCCTGGCCACCTCGGCGCACGTGGCCCTGAACCGCAGCCACGCCTTTGACGGCGCCGACTTCAACCTGCCCCTGACCTACTCGCCGATCCACGCCCTGCGCCTGAACCTCAACGCCGGCTGGAGCCATACCTACGATGATGGCCAGCGCAATCACCGTTGGACCTGGGGTACAGGACTGGAGTACGACCTGGCCGAGAGCCTGACCCTGATCGCCGAACGCTACGGCCAGCGCGGCGGCGATAACGCCTGGCAAGCCGGGCCCAGGCTGCATGTCGGTCAACGCATCGACCTCGACCTCGTGCTCGGGCAAAACCTCAACCAGACCCGCGACCGCTGGCTAAGCACCGGCGCCACCCTGCGCTTCTAACCCGTAGCCGCTGCCGAGGTACGAGGCTGCGCTGGCCCTCATGGGCGCCGTAATCCACCCGGGAGAAATACGGCGTTTTACAGGGCCAGCGCAGCCTGCGGTGGTTACACGGTTACTGGCGGTAATCGGGGGCGGTGCGGTCGAGGAGGCGCAGCAGGGCGGACCAGGCCAGTTGCATGGCGTCGGGGTCGTTGAGCTCGCCCTCTTCCAGGGGCCTTGCCGGGTCGTTGAACTGGCGTTCGGTGTATTCGCACACATCCGCCGGTGGCAGCACCAGCTCTCCCGCAGCCTGGGCCGCGAGCTGGATTTCGCAGGCTTTCTCCAGGTAATACATGCGCAGGAACGCCTGGCTGACGCTTTCGCCCACGGTCAACAGACCATGGTTGCGCAGCATCAGCACCGGTTTGTCCCCCAGGTCGGCCACCAGCCGTTGCTGCTCGCCCATGTCCAGGGCCACGCCTTCGTAATCGTGATAGGCCACGCGCCCGTAAAACTCCATGGAAATCTGGTTCACCGGCAGCAAGCCACACTTGAGCGCCGCCACCGCGCAACCGGAGCGGGTGTGGGTGTGCAGCACGCACTGGGCATCCTCGCGGGCGCCGTGGATCGCACTGTGAATCACGAACCCCGCCGGGTTCACCGGGTAGGGCGAGGCCTCCACCGCACGCCCGTCGAGGCCGATCTTGACCAGGTTCGACGCGGTGATTTCGTCGAACATCAGGCCATAGGGGTTGATCAGAAAATGGTGTTCCGGCCCCGGCAGGCGCACCGAGATATGGGTAAAGATCAGGTCGGTCATGCGAAAGTGCGCAATCAACCGGTAACAGGCGGCCAGTTCTTCACGCAACTGCTGTTCAGTAGCGCTGCGCCCAAGAGCGGCGGCGCCAGGCGGCGGTGCAAGGGTGTTCATCATCAGGTGCTCCAGGCTGATCGGCTGCGCGAACAATAGGGCTGGACGCCAACCGACGTCCAGCCCGCCCCGCCACTACTTGCTGGCCCAGGCGTTGAAGCGCTCTTCGAGCTCCTCGCCATGATCGACCCAGAACTCGACGTTCATCGACAACGCTCCCGTCAGGTTCTGCGCCGAGGTCGGCACCCATTGCGCCAGCTTCGGATCGAGCTGCGCCGCAGCCTGGGTATTGGTCGGCCCATAGGGGATCTGCTGCACGTAATTGACCTGCACCTCAGGCTGGTTGGCGAAGGCGATAAAACGCTTGGCCTGGTCGACATGCCGCGAGCCCTTGATGATCGCCCAGTAATCCATGCCATACAGGCTGCCCGGCCAGACCAGCGCCAGGGGGCTGCCACCCTGGGCCGCCGAGGCGATCCGGCCGCTGTAGGTCGAGGTCATCACCACGTCGCCGGCGCTCAACCATTGCGCCGGTTGCGCGCCGGCTTCCCACCACTGGATGTACGGCTTGAGTTCACCCAGCTTGGCGAACGCGCGGTCGACACCGGCGGGGGTGGCCAGGA
Organism: Pseudomonas sp. CF161; assembly: GCF_000416215.1. Taxonomy (NCBI): domain Bacteria; kingdom Pseudomonadati; phylum Pseudomonadota; class Gammaproteobacteria; order Pseudomonadales; family Pseudomonadaceae; genus Pseudomonas; species Pseudomonas sp. CF161. The sequence continues at coordinate 64,340 of NZ_ATLP01000091.1, read as the reverse complement.
CCTTGTACACGTCCTCGACCTTGACCCCGTCCGCCATCAGCGCGAACTCCAGGTTGTACACCGCGCGTTTGCGCAGGCCACGCTTGCCGGGGATTTTTTTCACGTCCCAGAAATCCGCCCAGGAGGTCGGCGCCTGGGCCAGCTTCTGGCGGTCATAGGCAATCGCCACGCTCCAGACCAGGGCCGCAGAACCACAGTCTTGCGCGGCATCGGGAATCAACTGCTCGGCATGCCCCAGGGCCTTCCAGTCAAGGCGCTCGTACATGCCCTCCTCGCAGCCGCGCATCAGATCCGGGCCTTCGATCTGCACCACGTCCCAGTCGACGCTGCCGGTGTCGACCATGACTTTGATCCGCGCCATCTCGCCGTTGTATTCGCTCTGGATCAGCTTGCTGCCGTCGGCCTTGCTGAAGGGCTGGAAGATCGCCACGTCCTGGGCTTTTTGTCCGGCTCCGCCGTACCCGACCACCACCATGTCCGGTGCTGCCTGAGCGCTGCCCAGGCCGGCGGCCAGCAGCAGGAACAACGGATAAAGGCCCTGTTTGCGCGTGTTCGATTTCATCATTGGTTCCTCGTGCAGGTCCCCCTTGGGTCATCGCCGCCAGGGTCCTTTTTTATTGTTGTGAGGGGGGCCCCAGGAGCGGGCACAAAACGAAGCTACTGCAACCGCAAGTAAAAAAACAAGTTGATTTTTTACTGAGGGTAAATTTCTATAGGCCAATAATAAAAATGCCGAATGCCCGCCTTCGCGCCTTCGGCCCGCCTGGAGCTTTCCCATGTCGACGCCGTCCTCCGCTTTCACGCACCTGTTCGAGCCGTTGCAGATCCGTGGCAAACGCCTGAAGAACCGCATCATGTCCAGCGGCCACGACACCTCCATGCCCACCGACAACCTGGTCAACGAGCAGTTGATCGCCTACCACCGGGCGCGGGCCGAGGGCGGCGTCGGGCTGATCGTGCTGCAGGTGGCCGGGGTCCATGACAGTGCGCGCTACACCTCCCACGTGCTGATGGCCACCGATGACGCCTGCATCGACGGCTACCGGCGCCTGGCCGACACCTGCCACGCCCACGGCACCCTGGTGCTGTCGCAGATCTTCCACCCGGGGCGCGAAATCATGGAGTCCAGCGATGGCCTGCTGGCCGTGGCCTACTCGGCCTCGGCGGTGCCCAATGAACGGTTCCGGGTCATGCCCCGGGCCCTGGACCAGGGGATGATCGACGAAATCATCCGCGGTTACGCCAGCGCCGCCCGGCGCCTGCACCAGGCCGGGCTGGATGGCGTGGAGGTGGTCGCCAGCCATGGCTACCTGCCGGCGCAATTCATCAACCCCCGGGTCAACCAACGCAGCGATGGCTACAACGGCGACCTGGAGCAGCGCCTGCGATTTGTCCGCGAGGTGATCGCCGCGATCCGCGCCAGCACCGACGAGCAGTTCATCATCGGCCTGCGCATCAGCGCCGATGAGCGCGACCCCGAGGGCCTGAGCGAGGACGATTCCCTGGCCGCGGTGCAAGCCCTGCAGCACGAGCTGGATTACGTGCACATCGTCGCCGGCACCTCGGCGTCCCTGGGCGGCGCGGTGCATATCGTGCCGCCGATGGCGATCGAGGCCGCGTACCTGGCCCGGGAGGCCGGGACCTTCAAGGCCAGCTTGCAGATTCCGCTGTTCGTCACCGGGCGCATCAACCAGCCCCAGGAAGCCGAACTGATCCTGGCCCGTGGCCAGGCCGACGTGTGCGGCATGACCCGGGCGCTGATCTGCGACCCGCAAATGCCCAACAAGACCGACAGCGGGCGCGCCGAAGATGTGCGCGCCTGCATCGCCTGCAACCAGGCCTGCATCGGCCACTTCCACAAAGGCTTGCCGATCTCCTGCATCCAGCACCCGGAAACCGGGCGCGAGCTGCAATTCGGCACCTTGCACAGCAGCGCCCGGCCCAAGCGGATCATGGTTGCCGGCGGCGGCCCGGCCGGGATGAAGGCCGCCGCGGTGGCTGCGCAACGGGGGCATGCGGTCACGCTCTACGAGGCCAGTGCGCAACTGGGTGGCCAGGTGCTGCTGGCGCAATTGCTGCCACGGCGCAGCGAGTTCGGTGGCGCCAGCACCAACCTGCAACGCGAGATGCAACTGGCCGGGGTGCGGGTGGTGCGCAATACCCGGGTCGACCGGGCGCTGGTGGAACGCGAGCGCCCGGACCTGGTGATCATCGCCACCGGCGCCGAGCCCTATTGGCCGGCCTTCGAGCGCGGCGGCGACCTGCAAGTGGTGGATGCCTGGCAGGTGCTGCGCGACGAGGTGCAACTGGGGCGTTCGGTGGTGGTGGTGGACTGGCGCTGCGACTGGATCGGCCCCGGCATCGCCGAACGCCTGGTGCGCGCCGGGCATCAGGTGCAACTGGCGGTCAACGGCACCCACTGCGGGGAAAACCTGCCGCTCTACGTGCGCGACCAACTGGCCGGCGAGCTGCATCGCCTGGCCATCCCGATCATTCCCTACGCGCGCCTGTACGGCTGCGACGACAACACGGTGTACCTGCAACACACCGCCAGCGGCGAACCCATGCTCCTGGAAAACATCGACAGCCTGGTGCTGTGCCAGGGCCACCAAGTGGTCGACACCCTGGGCGACGAGCTGCAGGGGCTGGTGGAGTTTCGCCGGATCGGCGACTGCCTGGCGCCGCGCACCGCCGAAGAAGCGATCTACGAAGGCTTGAAAGTCGCCTGGGAGCTGTAAGGCTGTTTTATACTCCGCACCTTTTCCAGGATCGGGCGCCCCGGCGCGCCCACCTCCACGGTTCGGAGCACGCCATGAGCAACAGCAGCAAGATGCCGCCGGCCACCAGCGCGCCCCCGCCCGACGGCAACGCGGCGGGCCCGCAGTTTCTCGGCACACGGATCCGCGGCCTGCGCAAACGCCGCGGCATGACCCTGGCCGAGCTGGCGCAAAACAGCGAGCTGACCGCGGGTTACATCAGCCAGTTGGAACGCAACCTGGCGTATCCGTCGATTCCGGCGCTGTTCAACATTGCCCGCAGCCTGGGCGTGACCATCCAGTGGTTTTTCGCCAGCGAAACCAATACCGCGCCTGAAGACCAGGGCTACGTGGTGCGCCGGCAAAACCGCATGAGCGTGCATTACGAAAACGGCATCGTCGACCAGTTGCTGACCCCGCAGCCGACAAGGCAGCTGGAGTTCCTGCATTCGCGGTTTCCGCCGGGCACCTACAGCCAGCTCAGCTACAGCCACGAAGGCGAAGAAGCCGGCTACCTGCTGGCCGGCAGCTTTGAGCTGTGGGTCGGTGAACGGCACTTCCAGCTCAACGAGGGCGACAGCTTCAGTTTTTCCAGCCAGGAGCCCCATCGCTACGGCAACCCGGGCGAGGTCGATGCCCTGGTGCTGTGGGTCATCACCCCCCCAACCTTTTAGTTTTCAGGTCATCCTTCATGCACCCTTTGATTCGGCACAGCGCCCCATGAGCCGCCTGCCCTCGCTCCAGATCGACCTGGCCACCATCCAGGACGCACCACAGTTGCATGGCCTGCTGCGCGATGCCCTGGGTTTCCCGCATTGGTACGGCTGCAACTGGGACGCCTTCTGGGACGCCATCAGCGCCCTGGTGGAGATGCCCGAGCAACTGGTTTTTGAGCACTGGCCGGGGTTCGCCGAACGCCTGCCCCGCGAGGCGCGGATGATTCAGGAGTGCCTGGAGCGACTCAGGCAGCTCTACCCCGAACAGGCCTGCCACACCCTTTACCGCTAAGCCACACCCTTTACCCCAACAAGGAAGAAGATCCCCCGAATGGCCTTTATCTCCCTCAACAACACCCTGGCTGGCCTGCTGCTGGTCGCGGCCACCCTCCACGGTTCGCTGGCCCAGGCCCAGACCAAGTCCTTCGAAGAGCGCAAGCAGCAGATCCACGCCATGGACCAGCAGGTCTCGGCCGAGGGCAGCGCCCGCAAGGAGCGCTCCGAAGCCCTGCTGCGCGCCGAGGGCGTGCCGCTGCCGGCGGGCCTGCCGGCAATCGCCACCCAAGCCAATGCCCACCCACGCAGCACCGACGCCGTCGCCTACCGCGCCATGGCCTTGCTGGTGGTCGCGGCCAAGGGCAGCGGCCTGGAGCAGCCGACGGTGGACAAACTGGTCGAGGGCTACAACCTGACCTCGCGCTTTACCCCGGAAGAAAGCCTGTTTATCGCCAACCCCCAGCCCTCCGAAGAGCAGCGCATCAAGTTCTCCTGGCGCTACGAATCGGCCTGGGTCCTGCTCTGGGCCCTGGGCTATGTCGACACCCTGGACAAGCCGCAGAACGTCTGCGACGTCAACCGCGCCGCGGCCATCATGCTCAAGCGCACCCCCGAGGAATTCATCGCCGACGCCAAGCCGCGCCCGCTGCAAGAAGTCCTCGACCAGACCGACCGCACCTACCGCTATGACTGGAACGTGGTCGAAGCCCGCATGAAAAACACCGCGCCCCCGGCCGGCCTCGACGCCAGCGTGACCTATGAACGCCACTACGCGTTCAACTGGTTGATGGGCTACATGGGCCAGGAATGGGACGACGTCAATACCGATACCTGACAGGAAAACCGCCTGCGCTGCGCAGGCCAGCCCAGCCCAGCAACAGCCAGCGCCCTCGCCACACCTGAAGCGCTGGCTGCCAACGGATCGGCCTGACGCCCCCCCTGTTTTTTTCAAGGAGCCATCGGATGGTCAATGTGTTGTTTATCTGCAGTCAGAACCGCCTGCGCAGCCCCACTGCCGAGCAGGTGTTCGCCGATTGGCCGGGGGTCGAGACTGCCTCGGCCGGGATCAACCACGATGCCCAGGTGCCGGTGTGCCCGGAGCTTCTGGAGTGGGCCGACCTGATCCTGGTCATGGAACCCCGGCATCGCAGCAAACTGTCGAGCAAGTTCAAGCCGCACCTGCGGGACAAAAAGATCATCTGCCTGAACATCCCCGATGATTTCGAGTTCATGGCCCCGGAATTGATCGAGATCCTGCGCAAGCAGGTGCCGCAGTTTTTGCCAGACTGACCCCCACCGTCACTCAAGGATCGACCCGCTATGGCCCTGGAACTGTTCGACCTGCCGACCTGCCATGTGCTGCTGGAGATCGAGAACTATCAGTTCCCCGGGCACACGGATCGCCTGGATGCCAACTGGCTGCAGGTTCGCGGCCGGATCCAAGACCCGCGCGGCAGCTGGAGCTTTGTCGACCCCTGCCTGACCACCCAGGAACTGCTGAAACTGGAGCGTTGGCTGGGGGCCCTGGATCCCGGCGCGCCGGTCAGCCAGTCCTGCTACTTCACCGAGCCGTGCCTGACGTTTCACTTCAACCCCGGGCCGCACCCGGCCCTGGAGCTGGTGTTATCCCACGAGGCCGCGCCGCCCTGGGCCAGCGACGAGCAACGCCTGGAGGGCGTGTCGTTGCAAGTGCCGCTGGCCACCAACAGGCCCGAGGTGCTGCAAGCCAGGGTGCAGGGACTGATCGCGCGCTACCCGGTTGTGGCGTGAACCGCTGAGCGGCGTCAGCGCGCCAGCAAGGCCTCGCTCAAGGCCGCCGAGGCGTTGTACAGCGCCATCTTGCCGCGCAACAGCACCTGGGCGCTGCGCCGATAGGCCGCGGCGTCGATCAGCACCTGCTCGCCGTCCAGGCGTGCGGTGATCAGGGTGTCGAGCACGCCGGCAGGGTTTTCGATCGACAGCGGGAATTCACCCACGCTGGCGCCCAGGGCCTGGGGCGCGCTGAGCACGTCATGGGCCACCGTGCCCTCGATCAGGCACGCCGCCGCCAGGCAGCAGCCACCGGAAACCGCCAGGGACGGATGGGCGCTTTGCGGGGTGAAGTAGCGGGTATTGATGTGGCCGCCGGCCTGCGCCGGGCTGACGATGCAGATTTTTGGCAGGGTCTCGCTGCGCCGCAGTTCATCGGCGCTCATCAGGGCGCCGCTGCGATTGCGCAGTTGCATGCGCTGGCCGCCTTCGACCAGCAGATCGCTCAGGGCCGCCTTGAACACCGGATCGGCATCCAGTTGCGCCGGCGTTTCATAGCCGCTTTTGCCCAGATCGGCGGCGTTGACGATGATCATCGGCACCGCGACATCGATGCAGGTCGCGGCAATGCCATTGAGCCTGTCGCGGCGCTGGCCGCTGGGAAACAACGCCCCGGTCTTGGCCCCCACCGGGTCGTGCAGAAACAGATCGACCCCGGGAAACACCCCGTTGACCCCCGGGATGCGGGTGTCGCTGAGCAGGCGGCCATTGGCAAACCCTAGGCGCGCATAGAGCGTGGTCCGGGTGTTGGTATTGAAGATTTCGATCTGCGCCGTCGGCTCCTCCGGCGCCAGCCAGCCCCGGGCCAGGGCATAGAGCGGCAAGGCGGCCGACATATTGCCGCAGTTGACGCTCCAGTCGATGTGGCTCTTGCCGGCCGCCAGCTGCGCCAGGGTGCTGGTCATGCGCGTCTCGCCGGGCCTGCGCTCGACGATAAACACCTTGTTGCTGGTCGGAATGCCACGGCCCAGCCCGGTGATCTGGGTGTTGCCCGGCCATTCACCGGCCAGCGGCACGCCCATCAGGTGGCGCAGCAACTCCTCCAGCAGCGCTTCGTCTTCGGGCACGGCTTCCCGGGCCAGGACCAACCCGGTCGAGGTGCCGCCGCGCATGTGAAACACCGGAAACTGAAGAATGCCGGCGTCAAGCGTGCAGCGCTGCGGGTCTGTGTTCATGGTCGGCTCGGGGCGATGGGCGAAGTCAGGGGGCAAAGCCTAAAGCCGTTGCCCGGCCTTTGACCAGCCCTGGATCGGCACCGCTCACGAATAGACGCCCACCACCCGCCGCACCTTGAGCAAGGCCTCGCGCAGCCCCCCCATCTCCAGCGAGCCCAAGGCCAGGCGCAGCGCGTGGGGAACATGGGCCGAGGTGGCGAACGGTTCGGCGGTGGACACCGACACCTGCTCACGCAGCAATTCCATGGCGACCTGATCCGCGCGGACCTCTTCGGCCAGGGGCAGCCACAAAAAGTACGAAGACGGGTGGCGCACCACCGGCAACCCCGCCAGCACCTGGTCGGCCAGGGCCTGGCGGGCCTCGGCGTCGGCGCGCTTTTGCGCTTCCAGGCGGGCGACCGTGCCATCGTCGATCCAGGCACAGGCAATCGCCGTCAGCATCCCGGCGGTGTTCCAGGTGGTGGCCCTGATACTGCGTTCCAGCGCCGGCACCTGCGGCAGGGGCGCGGCGATAAAACCAACCCGCAGGCCGGTGGCGACATTCTTGGAAAACCCGGACACATACAACGTTCTTTCCGGCGCCAGGGCGGCGATCGGCGGCGGCGCCTCGGCGGCCAGAAATGCATAGGCCCCATCCTCGATGATCGACAGCCCATGCTCGCGCGCAATCGCCACCAGGTGCCGGCGCTGTTCCAGCGCCATCACCCAGCCCAGGGGGTTGTGCAGGGTCGGCATGGTGTAGACCGCCCGCACCGAGCGCTGGCGGCACAGTTGGTCGAGGGCATCGAGGTCCGGTCCCTGGGCCGTGGCGGGGATCGGCAACACTTCAAGGTGCAGGGATTCGGCCAGCACCTTGAACCCCGAGTAAGTCAGTGCATCGGCGGCGATCACATCCCCCGGTTGCAGCAACGCCATCAGCGCCACCGCCAGGCCGTGCTGGGCGCCGCTGACGATCAGCACCTGCTCGGCCTGCACCTGCAGCCCTCGGCTCAACAGGTGGCGCGCCACGCAGGCCCGCTCATGCAAACGCCCGGCATGGGGCTGGTAGCGCAGCAGGGACTCCAGGTCACCGGACAACGCCAACTGACGCAGGGCCGTGCGCAGCAGGTCGGCCTGCCCGGGCACCGAGGGGTAGTTGAAATTGAGGTCGAGCATGCCCGCCACTGCATCCGGCTGGTCGATACCCTGCCCCGGTGGCAGCGCGGTTTCCCGGACAAAGGTGCCGCGCCCGGTTTCGCCGCTGACCAGGCCCATGGCCTCCAGCTCGGCGTAGACCCGGCTGGCGGTGACCAGGGCCAGCCGGTGTTCGGCCGCCAGTTGGCGGTGGGTCGGCAGGCGCGTGCCGGGCGCCAGGCGCCCGCCACGAATATCGGCGGCGAAGCTATCAACCAGGGCTTTATAGCGGGCGCGAGGCATGAGCAATGTATCCATGACAATTTTTTGATTGTATCGAGAGCGGGTCATAGCATGCGCTTCATGCCACCCGCCTCGCCACTGTAATCCTGGCCCTGGCCTTTCCCTCCCTGCAATCGAGTGTGACCCTGATGGAACAGACATCGAACCCGACCCACCCGCCCCTGGAAAAAACCTCCAGCGGCTGGCTCAACGGATTGATCGGCGTGATTATTTTCAGCGGCTCGCTGCCCGCGACCCGGGTCGCGGTGCTGGAGTTCGACCCGGTGTTTCTGACCGTCGCCCGGGCCACCATCGCCGGCCTTCTGGCGCTGTGCATGCTGCTCGCGTTCAAGCAGCCGCGCCCTGCCCGCAGCCAGGTACTGCCGCTGTTAATAGTCGCCATCGGCGTGGTGGTGGGCTTTCCGCTATTGACCGCCCTGGCCCTGCAATATGTGACCTCCGCCCACTCCATCGTGTTTCTCGGCATGCTGCCCCTGGCGACGGCGGTGTTCGGCGTGTTGCGCGGCGGCGAACGGCCGCGCCCGGTGTTCTGGCTGTTCTCGGTCCTGGGCAGCGCGCTGGTGATGGGGTTCGCCCTGTCCCAGGGCCTGAGCGCCGCCCCTGAAGGCGACATCCTGATGCTGTTGGCGGTGCTGATCTGTGGCCTGGGTTACGCCGAAGGGGCCCGCCTGTCGCGCAGCCTGGGTGGCTGGCAGGTGATCTGCTGGGCGCTGGTGCTGGCCTTGCCGGTCATGGCCGGCGGCGCCTGGCTGCTGGCCCCGGCCCGATTTGCCGGCATCAGCCTGCCGGCCTGGCTGAGCCTGGGCTATGTGTCGCTGTTCAGCATGCTGATCGGGTTCGTGTTCTGGTATCGCGGCCTGGCCCAGGGTGGCATTGCCGCCGTCGGCCAGTTGCAGTTGCTGCAACCCTTCTTCGGCCTGGCGCTGGCCGCCACCCTGCTCCACGAACAGGTCAGCCTGGGCATGCTCGGGGTCACCGTGGCGGTGATCGCCTGCGTGGCCGGGGCCAAGCGGTTTTCCCGCTAGCCCGGCGCACCTCCTCGAGAATCAGGCGCGGCGCGCCAGCAACAGCACCGAGGCCGCCGCCGACAACAAGGCGGCGCAGCAGCGATTGAAGATTCGCTTGCCCGCGGGCTGGGCAAACCAGCGCCGCATATACAGCCCCATAAAGGCGTAGCCGCTGATGGCGATCCACTCCAGCAGCAGGAACAACCCGCCCAGCACCAGAAACTGTGGGGAGATCGGCGCAGCCGGGTCGACGAACTGCGGCAGAAACGCAGTGAAGATCAGGATCGCCTTGGGATTGCCAATCGCCACCAGAAACTCCTGCCGCGCCAGGGCCAGCAACCCCAGGGGCGCGGTGTTGCTCTGGGCCTCGACCCGGGTATCGGCGCGCCACAACTGATACGCCAGGTACAACAGGTAGCCCGCACCGAGGATCTTGATCCCGTAGAACAGCAGCTCCGAGGCTTGCAGCACCACCGCCAGCCCGGCCGACGCCAGGGCGATCATCAGCGAAAACGCCAGCAGCCGACCCACGCCGGCCAGGCACGACGTGCGAAAGCCGTAGGTCGTGGCGTTTCTGACCGACAGCAGGTTATTCGGCCCGGGGGCCATATTCAGGGCGAAGCAGGCCGGGAGAAACAGCGCCAGGGTGGCCAGGTTCATGGGAGCTCCAAATGCAGGTGGGGTGACAGTTTTTAGTCAGGACCGGAAAACTTAAAGAGCATCCGGGCGCGATGCAAGCGCCGGTGCACGCCCCCCTTCCATCGTCCCCCACTCCCTCACTGATTCAGGGTTTCGTTGCCCGCCCCGTGGGTTTTGCCCATCCGCGCCTCAAGCCGTTTTACGCTGCAGATCCAGGGTGGTGCCGATCAGTCGGGTGAAGATACTCAGCAACTCCAGGGTCTCCGGGTTTTCCAGTTTTCGAGGCAAGGCATCGAGGGCGCATAAGGTGCCGAACACCGTGCCGTCGGCAAAAACGATCGGCAGCGAGATGTAGCTTTCAAAACCATGGTGCTTGGGCAGCGGGTGTTCCGAGAACACCGGGTCGAGGCTGGCGTGTTCGATCACGATCGGCTTGCGAGCCAGGCGCAGTTGATTACACAGGGTGGCCTCGATCAACAGCTCATCGCCCACATTCACGCCGAACTGCAATTCGTCATGCACCGCGCAGGCGACCCAATGGGTGTCGGTCATCTTGGAAATAGCGGCGAATCGCATACGGGTCAAACGGGTGGTCAGCCTCAGGATATTTGAGGTGACTTCGATTTCAGCAATCGCAGCCCGTTCTTCAGCGGTAAGATTTTTTATAACCCACACTCCTGACAATGATTGATAAACCACCCTCCCCCTCACGCCACCGGCATGGACGCCGTGGCGCACCCGCTGAACAGCCTGCGGCTGCCATCGGCCGCTTGCGGGTTGCGCCGAACCGCTCTGGGCGTGGCAGGCCAGGGCTATGAAATGATCGGCAACGGCACTCTCGGCTTGAGCCTGCTGCGACGAATGACACGCACTGCATGCAGGATCCCGAGCGCCCCGGGGAGCGGTGATTTGGGATAGAAAGCAGCCGAGAGAAAAGGTTCAGGCGGGCCAGGTGCTAATCTGCCCGGCACATCCTGCCGCGGAACCTTGCCATGACCCTTGCCGACAGCCTTCTGGCCTTCACCCTGGCCGCCACGCTCCTGACGATCACCCCCGGGCTCGACACCGCCCTGGTGCTGCGCACGGCCACGGTCGAAGGCAAGCGCCAGGCGATTCAGGCGGCCCTCGGGATCAACGCCGGCTGCCTGCTGTGGGGCGCGGCGGTGGCGTTTGGCCTGGGCGCGCTGATCATGGTTTCCGAACTGGCCTACACCGCCCTCAAGTACTGCGGCGCGGCTTATCTGTGCTGGCTCGGGCTGAATATGCTGCTGGCGCCACGCAGCGCGATGGGAGCGGCCAAAACCGCGGGCCAGCGCGGCGCCAACTGGTTTTTCAAGGGCCTGCTGGGCAATGTGCTCAACCCCAAGATCGGCATTTTTTATGTGTCGTTCCTGCCGCAATTCATCCCGCAGGGCAGCCCACTGGTGCCGTGGACCTTCGGCCTGGTGGCCATCCATGTGGTGCTGGGGTTGGCCTGGTCGCTGCTGTTGATCGGCGCCACCCGCCCGCTGAGTACCTTCCTGCAACGAGCGCGGGTGATGCGCTGGATGGATCGCACCACCGGCACGCTGTTTCTGTTGTTCGCCGCGCGCCTGGCCTTCAGCAAACGCTGAGCAATGGCCTCACGCCCGGCCGGCGTTCGGCTCGGTAGTGATCGCCGTGGGGGATGGGGCCCGGGCCGCGCCGCGACGCACCAGTCGCTGGTGCTGCGCTAAGCCCAGGTGCAACGCCGCCCGACGCCGCAAGGCGTGGGGCGGCGCAGGGGTTTACTCCTGGATCACCGAGTCGATTTCTTCGGCCATCAGCAGCGAATCACCCGAGTAGCGCTCGAACTTGACCCGACCAAAACCCGGGGCGTACCACGCTTCCATGCGCCCGCCTTCGAACTCTGCGCTCAGGTGGCAGGTGTTGCTGAAGGTGCGGTCCTTGTAGTCGATCTTGGTCGCCAGGTCTTCGAAGCCGACAAAGGTGTAGTCGCTGAACCCTTCGTACTCCAGCGGGGTGCTGGTCTCGTCGGCATGGTTTTCCAGCTTGCCGCTGCCGCTGAGCTTGAACTTGGCGCCCGGCGCCGCCTTGCCCGGGAACTCCGGTGCCTTGCTGTAGGACTCGGTCATCAGCGGCGCCTTGGCGTCGCCGCCCATGGCGGAGATCCCGTAACGCACGTTGCCCAGCAATTTGCGGCCGCTGGCGTCGTAGAAACTAGCAGAGCTGACGCCCCCTTCGGACTGGGTCACCGCAATCGCGTCCTGACCCATGAACTTGGCTTTTTCGATGCTGACCGTGGTGCGTTCGGCGCCGAAGGAAACACCGGGCTTGAGGCTGAAGCACGCGGCGAAATCAGGGGCAGCGCTGGCCTGGGAAGAAATGGCGACAGCACTCAGGACGAACGCGGCACGCAGAAGTTGAGAAGACATTGATTTCCTTTCTTTGTCAGAACGAAACGGGTCCGTTGCGCACCCGAATCCTTGGGAATGGAGACTCCGCGCCCCAGGCGAAAAAAACGCCCGGGGGTGAGCGGCGCGGAATATAAACCACTTGCGCGGGCGCCGCCATGCGCACGTGGCACTTTGCCCCGGTGCTGGGGCGCGCTCAATCCATCAGCTGTTCGCGCAGGAACTCGATCAGGGCCTGCACCGGGCGCGAACCCTGGCGATGCTGGGGGTAGACCGCCGACAAGGTCAGGGGCTCGGGCTCGAAGTCTTCCAGCACCCGCACCAGGCGCCCATCCTGCAGCGCCTGGCCGACGATAAAGGTCGGCAGGTAGGTGATGCCCAGGTCGGCGACGGCGGCGTCCTTGAGCAACTCGCCATTGTTGACCCGCATACGCCCGCCGACGTTGATGTTCATGGCCTTGCCCTTGACCTGGAAGCGCCACTGCACCTGGCGCCCGTGACCATAGGGCAGGCAATCGTGGCCGCTGAGTTGCTCGGGGTGTTGCGGCACGCCACGGCTGGCCAGGTAGCCCGGGCTGGCGCAGTAGACGCGCTTGATGGTGGCGATGCGGCGCGCGATCAGGGTCGAGTCTTCAAGCACGCCGATGCGCAGCACCAGGTCATAACCTTCGCTGAGCAGGTCCACCGGACGGTCACTGAGGTCGACCTCCACCGACACCTGGGGGTAGCGCTGCAAAAACAACGGCAACAGGCACCCCAGGTGCGCCAGGGCGAACGACAGCGGCGCACTCAGGCGCAGGGTGCCGCGCGGTTCGCTGTTCTGCCCGGCAATGCCCTGCTCCACCTCCTCGACCTCGCCCAGCAGGCGCAGCGCCGACTCGTAGTAGCTCTGGCCCAGGGGCGTGACGTCGAGGCGCCGCGTGGAGCGGTTGAGCAGGCGCACCCCCAGGCGCTCCTCGAGCTGCATCAGGCGGCGACTGACGAACTGCTTGGACAGCCCCAACTTGTCGGCCGCGGCGGTGAAGCTGCCGGAGTCCATCACCTGGCAAAAAATACGCATGTCTTCAAACGGGTTCATTGTCACGCCTCGGTTGACAGTCAAACGCTTTATAGCGGCTTTTTCACATTTAGGCATCAGATTAATCTGAGCACAGGTTGTCGCTGAGACCCTTCACACCACAGCGCAACCCATTGAATAAACAACTAAAAACTCAATTGATCGAAAGGATTGCCCCCCATGAACACTCTGCAAAAAGTCCTGGCCACCAGCCTCCTCGCCCTGTCCGTAAACAACGCCTTCGCCGCCGGCAGCCCGGGGGTGGAGCACCAGACCCAGGCCTTCCTCGACACCCTGGCCGCCGGGGGTGGCAAGCCGCTGGAGCAACTGAGCCCCAAGGACGCCCGCGCAGTGCTCAGTGGGGCCCAGGCTTCGGTCAAGGTCGAGCTGTCCGGGGTCGAGGTCAGTTCACGCAGCATTCAGGTGGCCGGGCAGCCGGTGCAGCTGAAAATCGTGCGCCCGGCCAAGGTGCGGGGTGAGCTGCCAGTGTTTATGTTCTTCCACGGTGGCGGCTGGGTGCTGGGGGATTACCCGACCCACGAACGGCTGATCCACGACCTGGTGCTGGGCTCCGGCGCGGTGGCGGTCTACGTCGACTACAGCCGATCGCCTGAAGCCCAATACCCGACGGCGATCAACCAGGCCTACGCCGCCACCCGCTGGGTCGCCGAGCACGGCCGGGAAATCGGCGTCGACAGCCGCCGCCTGGCGGTGGCCGGCAACAGCGTCGGCGGCAATATGGCGGCGGTGGTGGCGCTGATGGCCAAGGAGCAGAAGACCCCGGCCCTGCGCTTCCAACTGCTGCTGTGGCCGGTGACCAACGCCCGCTTCGACAGCCCGTCGTACCAGCAATTTGCCGAAGGCCACTTCCTGACCAGGGGCATGATGAACGGGTTCTGGGACAGCTACACCAGCAACCCGCAGCAACGCGCCGAGATCCACGCCTCGCCGCTGCAGGCCAGCATCGAACAGCTGCGCGGCCTGCCGCCGGCCCTGGTGCAGACCGCCGAGTTCGACGTGCTGCGCGATGAAGGCGAAGCCTATGCACGCAAGCTGGACAGTGCCGGGGTCGCGGTCACGGCGGTGCGCTACAACGGCATGATCCACGACTTCGGCCTGCTCAACCCGCTGAGCAGCATTCCCGAAGTCCAGGCCGCGGTCCGCCAGGCCGCCGCCGAACTCAAGGCCCACCTCAACTGAGCCACGCCCGAGCCGGGCCGTCGACTTCGCGGTCGCCTGCCCGGCGCCTTTTTGCCCTCCTTTCGTGCGGTGCCGCCATGACCTTTCTCGCTCATCACCTGTTGCTCTGGAGTGCCTGCCTGCTGCTGGTGGACGCGCTGTTGTGGCACCTCGCGCCCTTCGCGCAACGCCTGCCACGGGTTGCCCTGCGCCTGGCGCTGTTTCTGGGGTACAGCGCGCTGATCATCAATGCCGGCGTCAGCCCGTTGCAGGCACAAGGCTGGCCCGACAACAACGTGCTGCAACTGGGCGCCACGGCGCTGGCAATCATCTGGTGGCTGTACGCCGCGCGGGTGCTGACCGAGCTGATCGGCCTGGTGCTGATCCGCCGTATCGGCCATAGCGGCCGCCTGTTGCAGGACGTGATTGGCGCCCTGGTGTTCCTGGTGGCGATTGTCGCGGCGGCCGGGTATGTCCTGGAGCTGCCGGTCAAGGGCTTGCTGGCGACGTCCGGGGCCATGGCGATCATTGTCGGCCTGGCCCTGCAAAGCACCTTGAGCGATGTGTTCAGCGGCATCGTGCTCAACACCACCAAGCCGTATCAGGTGGATGACTGGATCATGATCGACGGCGTCGAAGGCAAGGTGCTGGACATCGACTGGCGCGCCACCCACCTGCTGACCAGCGTCGGCACCACGGCGGTGATTCCCAATTCGGTGGCGGCCAAGGCCAAGCTGGTCAACCTCAGCCGGCCGAGCAACCGGCACGGGGTGTCGATCAGCATCAAGGTGCCCAATCACATTCGTCCACGGCGGGTGCTGGACGCCCTGGAGCGAGCCTTGCAGGGCAGCAACAGCCTGCTGCTCGATCCGCCGCCCAAGGTGCTGCTGAAGGAGGCCGGCGAAAGCCTGTCGGAGTATGTCGCCAGCGGGTTTATCGCCGAACTCGGGCAGAAGGGTCAGGTGCGCAATCAGTTGTTCGACCTGGCGCACCGGCACCTGGAGGCCGCCGGCATTTCGCGCCAGCCCGAAGGTTTCGCCGAGCCCAGTTCCAGGGCCAGGGTCTTGCTGGATGAGGTGAAGGTCTTTCGTTCCCTGGATGGTCATGAACGGGACCTGATGGCCCAGGCCATGACGCCCCGGCAGTACGCCGCCGGCGAAGTGATCCTGGAACTGGACGAAGTGCCCGAGGCCCTGCTGGTGATCGCCACCGGTGTGGTCAGTGCCACCGTGACCGAGGGCAACCGCCAGGTCGAAGCCGGACGCATGGGCCCCAGCGAAGTCATGGGCGAACAGAGCATCCTCGCCGACACCCCGTCCCAGGCCCGCTTCACCGCGCTGACCTCCTGCATCGTCTACCGCCTGGACAAAACCCTGACCCGCGATTGCATGGCCCAGCGCAAAGAAGTGAACAGCGCCCTGAACAAACTCCAGGCCGTACGCCAGCAAAGCAGCCGCTCGGTGCTGCTGGGCAAACCCATCGACACCCGCAAAAGCGGCTTCCTCGGCTGGTTGCAGAAACGCGGTTGAGGATGGGGCAGCGGCTACAGCGGGCACAAAAAAACCGCTTGCCTGGGGTGGGCAAGCGGTTGGGGGCCGACGCTTACTTGGTGGTCAGCGCGGTGTAGCTGTTCATCAGGTTGCGGTAGTTGGGAATGCGCTGGGACAGCAGGTTGCCCAGGCCTTCGATGTCGTTGCGCCAGTCGCGGTGCAGTTCGCAGGCCACCGAGAACCAGTTCATCATCTGCGCGCCGGCCGCGGTCATGCGCGCCCAGGACGCCTGCTGCACGGTTTCGTTGAAGGTGCCGGACGCATCGGTCACCACGAACACATCAAAACCTTCCGCCAGCGCCGACAGGGTCGGGAACGCCACGCAGACGTCCGTCACCACCCCGGCGATGATCAGTTGCTTGCGCCCGGTGGCCTTGATCGCCTTGACGAAGTCTTCGTTGTCCCAGGCATTGATCTGGCCTGGGCGCGGAATGTACGGCGCGTCCGGGAACATCTCCTTGAGCTCGGGCACGATCGGGCCGTTGGGGCCCTGCTCGAAGCTGGTGGTGAGGATGGTCGGCAGCTTGAAGAACTTGGCCAGGTCCGCCAGGGCCAGCACGTTGTTCTTGAATTCGTTGGGCGAGAAATCCTGCACCAGCGAGATCAGGCCGGTCTGGTGATCGACCAACAGCACCACGGCGTCATCTTTGTTCAAGCGTTTGTAAGTCATGGGTCACTCCTTGGGGGGCTTGGGTTCGGGAAAATCGGGTTCAAAAGGCAAAGCACGAGCAGCCGAACGCGCCCCAGAAACCCTGGAAGTCGCTGACCGGCACATTGGACAGGCGCGCCCGCTCATGGCTGTGGGCATGCACGCCGCACGGGCCGCTGCACTGGTGCACCTGGGCCTGCAACGGCGAGGTCGGACGCCAGTGGCCCGGAACCTTGACCACCGGCGACCAGTCCGGCAGCACCGGCACGCGGGTCGGCGCCAGGTCCTCGAAGTCACCGGCGCCGTACACCACCTTGCCGCCGACCACGGTCAGCACCGACTCGATCCACTTGATGGCCTCTTCGTCGACGCTGAAAAAGTCCGCCGACAGCGCCGCCATGTCCGCCAGCTGGCCGACCTTGATCTGGCCTTTCTTGCCCTGCTCCGAGGAGAACCAGGCGCTGCCGTGGGTGAACAGTTCCAGGGCGGTCAGGCGTGGCAGGCCCTCGGCGTGCAGCTCCAGGCCGCCGACGGTGCGCCCGCTGACCATCCAGTACAGCGAGGTCCAGGGGTTGTAGCTGGAGACCCGGGTGGCGTCGGTGCCCGCGCCCACCGGCACGCCTTCGGCCAGCATGCGCTTGATCGGCGGCGTGGCCTCGGCGGCCTTGGCCCCGTAGCGCTCGACGAAGTATTCGCCCTGGAACGCCATGCGGTCCTGGATCGCGATGCCGCCGCCCAGGGCCCGCACGCGCTCGATGTTTTTCGGGGTGATGGTCTCGGCATGGTCGAAAAACCAGGGCAGGCCGTTGAACGGGATGTCGCGGTTGACCTTCTCGAACACGTCGAGCATGCGCGAGATCGATTCGTCATAGGTGGCGTGCAGGCGGAACGGCCAGCGCTGCTCCACCAGGTGGCGCACCACCGGCTCCAGCTCCTGCTCCATGGTCAGCGGCAGGTCGGGACGGGGTTCGAGGAAGTCTTCGAAATCCGCCGCCGAGAACACCAGCATCTCGCCGGCGCCGTTGTGCCGCAGGTAATCGTCGCCCTGGTGCAGGGTGACGCTGCCGGTCCAGTTCTTGAAGTCGCTGAGTTCTTCCTTGGGCTTCTGGGTGAACAGGTTGTAGGCGATGCGCACCGTCAGTTGCTGGTCCTTGGCCAACTGCTCGATCACCGCGTAGTCGTCGGGGTAATTCTGGAAACCGCCACCGGCGTCGATGGCGCTGGTCAGGCCCAGGCGGTTGAGCTCGCGCATGAATTGCCGGGTCGAGTTGACCTGGTACTCCAGGGGCAGCTTGGGCCCCTTGGCCAGGGTCGAATACAGGATCATCGCGTTGGGCCGCGCCACCAGCATGCCGGTGGGATTGCCGTTGCTGTCGCGCACGATCTCGCCGCCGAGCGGGTTGGGCGTGTCTTTGGTGTAGCCCGCGACACGCAGGGCGGCGCGGTTGAGCAAGGCGCGGTCATACAGGTGCAGGACGAACACCGGGGTGTCGGGGGCGGCCTGGTTCAACTCCTCCAGGGTCGGCATGCGCTTTTCGGCGAACTGGAATTCGTTCCAGCCGCCCACCACCCGCACCCACTGCGGGGTCGGCGTGCGGTCGGCCTGGTCCTTGAGCATGCGCAAGGCATCGGCCAGGGATGGCACGCCTTCCCAGCGCAGCTCCAGGTTGTAGTTGAGGCCGCCGCGAATCAGGTGCAGGTGCGAGTCGTTGAGCCCGGGGATCACCGTGCGCCCCTTGAGGTCGATGACCTGGGTGCCACTGCCGCGCAGGGCCATGGCCTGGGCATCGGTGCCCACGGCAACAAAGCGCCCCTGGCTGATGGCGACGGCACTGGCCCGGGGATTTTCGCGGTCCACGGTATGGAATTGGCCATTGAACAGAATCAGATCGGCGTTCATCGGGTTTCCTTGTAAAGGTGATGAGGCAAAAGACAGCCGTGGCCAGAAAGCCGCCGCGGCGCTGAGCAACGAGCCGGCCGCCAGTAGCTGGCGGCGCCGTGGATCGCTCGGGTCATCCTTGCTGGCCATGCTCGGGCTCCAGGTGTTCATGGGCGCTGGAGGCCTGCAGCCAGGGCGCGAACAGCCGGGTGGCGGCCGGCATCAGCAGGTAGACCACCAGCAACACGATAGTCAGGGTCACCACAAAGGTGCTGACCAGGTAGTTGGAAAGCCAGGGATGCAGGCGCAGCACCGGGCCCCAGAGCAGCGGGATCAGCAGGGTCAGCGGCAGGATCACGCACAGGGTCACCACCGCCTGTTTCCAGCGCGGCGGCGGTGTGGCCGCATCGGCCAGGGGGGCGAACCAGAATTCATTGACTGCGGCGACCTCGGTCTGGTCGCCATCGGCCAGCATCGGCGCGGCCTGGTTGATCAGTGCCAGGCGTTGCGGGGAGTCGAGCCAGCGCTGCATGGCGTCGGTCGAGCAAAAGCGCAGCACGCACGTGAAGTGCGCCAGCCCGCCCAGCCGGCCGCGCACCACATCCACCCCCAAATGCCCCGGCCATTGCCCGGCCACCCGCACAATGCCGCGCAGCCAGGCTTCGTAGTCCGCCTCGTGGCCGGCCTTGATCCGGTGCTTGACCACCAGGGTCACGACTTCATCCAGGCCCGGCCGCGGCTGGGGCATGGCGGGTTCGGCAATCCGTTCAGACATGGCGCAGTACTCCACTGAAACGTGAATTGAGCGCCAGGCGCCCGGGGCCGGCGATCAGCACGCTGGTAAACAGGATCAGCAGCAGCCAGGCGAACTGGCCCTGCTCCAGGCTCCAGTCCGGGTGCACCAGCAGCAGCGCCACCGCCAACAGCAGCAACACCGGTAGGCAGGCCAGGCGCACCAGGACACCGGCGACGATCAACAGCGGGCACAGCACCTCGGCGAAAATCGCCAGGGACAGGGTCAGGTGCGCGCCGAGGTGGAACGGGTCCTCGATGCGCGACAGTTCGGCGCTGTAGTGCAGCCACTTGGGCACGCCGTGGACCCACAGCAGAAACAGCGCGGCACTGACCCGCAGGAACAACAGGCCAACGTCCTGGGCCCGCGCCTCGCCGGTTGAGCCCGTCATTGCTCGAACACCATTGGATACCCCTCCCCGGGCTGAGTTGTTTGATCGAGCACCCAGTGTGCGACCCATTGCCGCAGAAAAATTGCATGTACGTGCTCTCTTTCCCAGAACCGAGTCCTGCGGGATGGCCTCGCCCTCCGTAGCCGCTGCCGAGCCCGCGAGGCTGCGCTGGCCGGGACAGGCATCGTGAGCAGTCAGGTGAGATGAGGCGGCCTTGAGGGACAGCGTCCGAACGCGGCCCGAGCCTAGCGGGAGCGGCTACAGATCAATTGCCTCTAACGAGATAAGCCATGTTATTCACGCAATCCACACGGCTGGCACAGATCAGCAGCCCCTTGGGGCCGGATGTTCTGCTGCTGAAAAACATGGGCGGCGGCGAGGAGCTGGGGCGGCTGTTCGACTACGAGCTGCAACTGACCTCGAACGACGCCGCCATCGACCTCAACCAGCTCCTGGGCAAGCCCATGAGCCTGAGCCTGCAACTGAGCGACGGTGGCGAGCGGCACTTCCACGGCATCGTTTCCCGCTGCAGCCAGAATGTCGACCTGGGCCAGTTCGCCAGCTACCAGGTGACCCTGCGTCCCTGGCTGTGGCTGCTCAGCCGTACCTCCGACTGCCGGATTTTCCAGAACCTGAGCATCCCGCAGATCATCAAGCAGGTGTTTCGCGACCTGGGTTTCTCCGACTTCGAAGACGCCCTCAGCCAGCCTTATCGCGAGTGGGAATACTGCGTCCAGTACCGGGAAAACAGCTTCGACTTCGTCAGCCGGCTGATGGAACAGGAAGGCATCTACTACTTCTTCCGCCATGAAAAAGACCGCCACGTGCTGGTCCTGGCCGATGCCTACGGCGCCCACAGCACCGTGCCCGGCTACGACTCGGTGCCCTACTACCCGCGCGACGAGCAGCAGCGCGAGCGCGACCACATCTTCGACTGGCACCTGGCGCAGGAAGTCCAGCCCGGCTCCCTGGAACTCAACGACTACGACTTCCAGCGCCCCAGCGCGCGGATCGACGTGCGCTCGGCCATGCCGCGCCCGCACACCGCTGGCGACTACCCGCTGTACGACTACCCCGGGACCTACGTCCAGAGCCAGGACGGCGAACACTACGCGCGCACCCGCATCGAGGCCCTGCAAAGCCTGCACGAACGGGTCGAACTCAGCGGCAACGCCCGCGGCCTCGGCGCCGGCCACCTGTTCAGCCTCAGCGGCTTCAGCCGCCAGGACCAGAACCGTGAATACCTGATCGTCGGCGCGCGCTACTCCATCGTCCAGGAAAGCCTGGAGTCAGGCGGCGGCGGTGGCGGCGCGCAGTTCGAAAGCGGCCTGACCTGCATCGACGCCCAGCAAAGCTTCCGGCCCCTGGCCGACACCCACCAGCCCGTCGTCAAAGGCCCGCAGACCGCCATCGTGGTCGGCCCCAGCGGCGAGGAAATCTGGACCGACCAGTTCGGCCGGGTCAAGGTGCACTTCTACTGGGACCGCCACGACCAGTCCAACGAAAACAGCTCCTGCTGGATCCGTGTCTCCCAGGCCTGGGCCGGCAAGAACTGGGGCTCGATGCAGATCCCGCGGATCGGCCAGGAAGTCATCGTCAGCTTCCTCGAAGGCGACCCCGACCGCCCGATCATCACCGGCCGCGTGTACAACGCCGAGCAGAGCGTGCCCTACGACCTGCCCGCCAACGCCACCCAGAGCGGCATGAAAAGCCGCTCCAGCAAAGGCGGCTCCCCGGCCAACTTCAACGAAATCCGCATGGAAGACAAAAAGGGCCTGGAGCAGCTGTACATCCACGCCGAGCGCAACCAGGACATCGTGGTCGAGGTCGATGAAAGCCATTCGGTGGGGCATGACCGGAACAAGAGCGTGGGCCGTGACGAAACCGTCACCATCGGCTCGACCCGCCTGCGCGCGGTGGGGGAACTGGACATCCTGGTGGTCGGCGGCAAAAAGACCGACAGCATCAGCCAGAGCTATATCATCGAGGTCGGCGAGAACCTGCGCCTGGTCTGCGGCGAGAGCGTGCTGGAATTGAACGCCAGCGGCCAGATCAACCTCACCGGCAAACAGATCAGCTTCTATGCCTCGGGCGATGCCGAATTCAACACCGGCGGCGTGCTGCACCTGAACAACGGCGGCAGCGCCGGCGCGAGCCCGGAAGGCCAGGGCATCAAGGGCAGCATCGATGCCAGCGTCAACGCCATGTTTCCCAAGCCCAAGGGCAACCCCTAACCAGAGCCCAGCGCCATGTCCTATCGCCTCAACGAATTCCAATTCGCCCTGCCGCCCAGCGAGCTGCTGGACGCGTCGATCAATATCCTCAAGTTCCCGGAGCTGGGCACCTCGCTGATCGTCAGTCGCAGCCTGCTGGCCGAGGGTGAAACCCTGCAAGGCAGCTTCGACAGCCAGCTGAAGAAACTCGAACAACAGGTCCAGGAACTGCGTTACCAGCCCGGGGTGGCGGTGCGTGTCGGTACGGCGCAAGAGGTCGATGCCCTTGAGCTGCGCAGCCAGTTCAACAAGGGCAATGAGCGGGTGTTCCAGTACCAGCTGGCCCTGGTCCTGCCGGGCACGCGCAAGATGCTCGCCCTCAGTTACGTCAAGGCCCAGCCCCTGGACGATACCGATGCCGCACACTGGGCCAGCATCAAGGGCTCCCTGAATTTCGACGGACCTCAGTGACGAGCGCCCTGCATGTCTGACGCACTTTTGTGGGCCGCCCGCCTGGGTGACGGGCTCGAACACAGCTCGATGATGGCGGACATCCTCAGCGGCGTGCTGGAGGTGGCGGCCAACGTCGCGATTACCGCCCTGGCCACCGCCGCCGTGGTGGCCGCGACTGGCATCACCGTGGCCACCGGCGGGCTCGGCGCCTGCCTGCTGGGCGCAGTGGTGGGGGTGATCGTCGGGCTGGCCATGAGCAAGACCGGGGCCGACAAAGGCCTGACGAAAATGTGCGACTGGATGGGCAATGCGCTGTTCCCCCCCTCCGTGCAGGCCACCATCCTCAGCGGACACCCTGACCAACAACATTCCGGCCGCCCGCGCTGCGGGCACCGTGCCCTCCCACGTCGCCCCGTCGGGCA
Source organism: Pseudomonas sp. CF161 (assembly GCF_000416215.1). Taxonomy (NCBI): domain Bacteria; kingdom Pseudomonadati; phylum Pseudomonadota; class Gammaproteobacteria; order Pseudomonadales; family Pseudomonadaceae; genus Pseudomonas; species Pseudomonas sp. CF161. The sequence continues at coordinate 41,567 of NZ_ATLP01000091.1, read as the reverse complement.
CGCCGGAAAGCGCAGAACCGCCCGCGCCGGAGTCGCCAGAATCGGCGCAGGCTGCGGCCGAAGAGCCCGGTTTCCTGGACATGGCCAAAGGCTTCTTCTCGCAGATGTGGCGCCCCACCGTCGCCACCCCCGCCCCCGGCGCAGAACCCAAGCCGCTGGACCTGGTGACCTGCATGAAGCATCCACCGATGCCGCCGCAGTTTCTCGCCGAAGGCTCGGAAAAAGTCACCATCAACGGCCAGCCCGCCGTGCGCAGCGGCGACCGCAGTACCTGCGACGCCAAAGTCGTCGCCTCCGGCATGGTCTCGTCCAACGTCACCATCGGCGGCGGCTCGGTGGTGGTGCGCGAAATCCGCAGCGGCAAGACCCCAGGCGTAGGCCTGGCCGTCACCGCGCTGATGATGCTCAAGGGCGGCAAAGGCGCGTTCAAGTCCAACCTGCCGTGCATGTTGCTGGCGGGGGTCAATTCGTTTGTGGTCAGCCAGGCCATGGGGGCGCTGGCCAATGCGGTGGTGGGTTCGCCGAACCCGGTGCATGCGGCGACTGGGGCCAAGGTGCTGGGGGGCGATGACGACCTGGATTTTGCCCTGCCGGGGCTGATTTCCATCGATTGGCAGCGTGTCTACAACAGCCGGGACCAGCGTTGTGATGGACTGTTCGGCACGGGCTGGAGCGTACCTTATGAGGTGAGCGTGCAGATCGAAGGGCACGCCGAGGGTGGCGAACGGTTGATCTATACCGATGAGCAGGCCCGCCGCATCGACTTGGGTTCGATTCCTCTGGGCGGCGCGGTTTTCAGCCCGGGCGAAGGGCTGTGCGTGCGCCGCCATGGCAATGGACAACTGCTGATTGAAAGTGACGATGGCCTTTATCGCCTGCTCGAGCCCAGCCTGCTCAACCCCGACTACCTGCACCTGAGCCAGCTCGGCGACCGCAATGAAAACCGCCTTTATTTCGACTATGACGGTACCGGGCGCCTTGTGCGCATACGCGACACCTTCGACCTGATACAGGTCGAACTGGCCTACAGCGAGCAATGGGCAAATCGAGTTGAAACCATCGAGCGCCTGTACCCCGATCAGCAACGGGAAGTACTCGCGGCTTATCACTACGACGCCCAGGGCAACCTGTGCGCAGTACTCGACCCGCAGGGCCAGGTGCTGCGACGCTTTGCCTATGACCAAGGGCAGCGGATGGTGGAACACCAGTTGCCTACCGGACTGCGTTGCTTTTATCAGTGGGCCTGTGTGGATGACGTCGAATGGCGGGTGGTCAAGCATTGGACCGACGATGGTGAGCAGTACCTGTTCGACTACGACCTGCAGGCAGGCATCACGCGCATCGCCGACGGTTTACAACGCGTCAGCCTGCGCAGATGGAACCCGCAACATCAAATTATCGAGTACACCGACAACCTGGGGCAGACCTGGCACTTTCAATGGAACGAAGAGCGCCAGTTGCTCGGCGCCACCGACCCACTGGGTGGGCAGTATCAGTACAGCTATGACGAAGCTGGAAACCTGAGTGAGACGGTCGACCCCCTCGGCCACCGGGACTCGACGCTCTGGCTTGAGCACTGGTCGCTACCGCTGGTGGAAACCGACGCGGCGGGCAACAGTTGGAGCTACCGCTACGATCCGCGCGGTAACTGCATCCAGCAGACCGATCCATTGGGGCATGTCACGCGCTACCGACATGACGCCCATGGGCAGGTGGTGGAAATCATTGATGCGATCGGCAAACGCAAAACCCTGCAATGGAACGACCAGGGGCAGGTAATCAAACATATCGATTGCTCAGGCTACCCAACGTCGTTCACCTACGATCGGCGAGGTCATATGCACGTCATCACCGATGCCCTCGGTGAACGGGTGGAATACCAACACGATGCTCGGGGCCGAATTCTTCAGAGCCAACTGCCCGATGGCCGGGTGGAGCAGTTCCAGCGTGATTCCATCGGCCTGCTGACACGCTATCTGGACCCCGCCGGGCATACGACCGGGTACCAATACGACCAACGTGGCCATGTGCGTCAGCGCGTCGACGCCCACGGCCGGCAGGTGCAATTCGCGTACGACAACTACGGTCGCCTCCAGGCACTCACCAATGAAAACGGCGAACGGTATCGCTTTAGCTGGGATGCCGGCGACCGGCTCACCGAACAACAAGACCTGGACGGCAGCGCCCGCCACTATTCATACAATCCGCTCAACGCTGTCACCCAGGTCGAGCTGACCCCTGCGCCCGCCGGAAACCATGAAGGGGGGCTAGAGCCCCCGGTCAAACCCATTGTCCACCAGCTGGAGCGCGATGCCCTCGGCCGGCTGCTGGCCAAGGTGACGGACGACGGACGGACCCAATACAGTTATGACCCGCTGCACCAACTGACTCAGGTGCAATTCACCGATAACGGCGGAAACCAGCAGACTCTCGGCTTTGCCTACGATGCCCTGGGCCAGTTGCTGGCCGAGGACAGCCAGGCCGGTAGCCTGCAGCACCACTATGACGAACTGGGCAATCTGATTCAGACGCAGCTACCGGACGGTCGTTGGATCAATCGGCTTTACTACGGCAGCGGCCATTTGCACCAGATCAACCTCGACGGACAGGTCATCAGTGACTTCGAACGCGATCGTCTGCATCGCGAGGTGCTGCGCACCCAAGGGCAAATCAGCACTCGCAGCGAATATGACCGAAACGGCCGGCTGCGCTCGCGCATCACTCGCCCGAATCATCAACCTGGGGCACTGCCAGCTTCAGCACAGAAGCAGTTCGACTTCGACCCCAGCGACAAACTCATCGGTCGCATGGAACGTGATGCCAGCGGCCAACATCGACAATTGCTGCACTACGATGCCACCGGCAGGATTATCGCCAGCCAGGACAGCTCCCATAGGCAAAACGAAACCTTTGCCTACGATGCCGCCGCCAACTTGCTTGATGGCCCCGCGCAATCCGCAGGGCTGGTGGTGCACAACAAACTCCTGACCTATCAGGACAAGCGCTACCGCTACGATGCCTTCGGCCGCATGATCGAAAAAATCAGCAGCCATCGAGGGCGACAGCGCTTTGCCTACGATGCCGAACATCGGCTGATCGAGGTCCGGAACCAGGGCCCGCACGGCGAAGATGTCGTGCGCATGACCTACGATCCGCTCGGCAGGCGAATCGAGAAAACACAGCACGATACTCACGGTTTTCCTCTTGGCGAAGTCCGTTTCCACTGGGACGGCATGAGGCTGCTGCAAGAGCAGCGACACACTCGGACCAGCCTCTATCTCTACAGCGACGACGGCTATGAGCCCTTGGCCCGCATAGATGGCAGCGGCGACCTGCAGAAAGTCCGCTACTACCACAACAATGTGAATGGGCTGCCCGAACAGCTCACAGAGACCGATGGCCACCCGGTGTGGCAGGCCCAATATCGAATTTGGGGCAACACCTCTGCGGAAAGCCGCGAAGCGTATTACATCGAAGAACAGAATCTGCGCTTTCAAGGGCAGTACCTGGACCGCGAGACGGGTCTGCACTACAACACCCTGCGCTTCTACGATCCGGACATCGGACGCTTCACGACGCCAGACCCAATAGGGTTGGCCGGCGGTCTGAACTTCTATGCCTATGCACCCAATCCATTAACCTGGCTCGACCCTCTGGGCCTGGCAAAATGCCCAGAGCGCTCGGTCAACGGTACGAAAATTCATGGCACCGGGCAGGTAGACAAGACTCCCGGACATAATCAGTTCTCCGAGGCCATCGCGAACAAACTGGCCATGAGCGGAAAATTCAAAGCCATTTATTTGAACCGCACCTACAGCCTCGCCAAGGGCAAAGGCACATCCGCACGACGTCCTGATGTCATGGCGATCGATAAGAACGGAAAGGTGCACTCAATCGAATTGGCCTCTAAAACCGATATGGGCAGCAAGTTGCCAACCCTGACCTCACGTAACGCGGCAGCCATGAAAAACCTGCCCGCCAATGAGCGCGGAAAAATATTGGTAATCGATCATCCTTACGACGCACCGAGCATGAAGTCCATGCTCGACAATCTAATTTCAGGTATTTAGGTGATTTATGAGTATCGGCCTGGCGATCTACAACACTGATGAACTAAGCCCTCTTCATGCCTATGAACTGGGTGAATCTTTTTTCAAATCCCTCACTATCCCGATTACCGGTGCGGGTTATTACAAGTACTTGAGTGACGGTGACCACCCTGGCGACCACGACATTGTGGAAATCCCCTTTGCCGAATTGAAAGGCAAGCTGTTATCCGGGGAAGCGACGGCATTCAGGATCTACTCGCAAAAGAGAGGCCATTCTCCGTGGCTGAGCTCTTTTGGTTATTCGACCCATGACTTTTCCAGTTTCTGCCATTTGGATGCGCAGTTTCCTGGCGACTCACTCGCTTATAAAGAGGCATTGCCGTTCATTGAACAGCTCACTGCCCAAGTCAAATATCCCTATGGAATCGTCTACGCCTGTGAAAAAACATCGCAGGCTTTCTATTACGCCACGGGGGATAACATGGTCAGCGTGTATCCCTACGAGAACCCCATGACCTGGGGCGAGGAACTTCCCGGTCTGTACGAAGGCCAGGAGCGTTACACAGGCAGCCGGCTGAGAATGGTTTACCCCTATAACCTGATCAACGACGAGCACCTCAATATCTTGATCGAAAACATGCCCCTTAAAGAGTGGATCCTGAGCACGAAGGAACACGGCTCGCTTGAGGCGCTGGAACACGGTATCTGGGCGTGGGAAGTCGAAGAACAATACCTGGAGCCAATTAACCAGGCCTGCGGCAACGCCGGAATTCTTATTTCCTGGAAGGCGCCTCGGCCTGTAAAAGCGGCCAGAAAGTTGCCTTGACCTGCCCGGTCAGGAGCGTAGAGGAGTCAAGAACTGAAGAGCTTGAACTACAACCAGGACCTGGACGCACTCGAAGTACCGGCCCAACAGTTTGCGGCCGGCCTCGAGTACGCTGCCAAACATGGCTACGCCAACATCCGGGTCATCGGCTCGGCCAAGGCGGCCAAGAGCCGGCCACTGGACCTGGACTCGCTGAATCAGCACGGCACCGTGCAATCCCTGGACCTGTCGGATGACATTGACCTGACGCAGGTTGATTTGAGCCCGCTGTATCAATTGAAAAAGCTGAAGTGGCTATCGATACCCTTCTTGAAAGAGCGCATCGATTTCTCTCGATTGCCCACCCTGGAAACGCTCTACATAACCGGCGCCGACCAGGAGTTGCCGGCGTTGGAGCTGCCGTTGCTCAAGGAGCTGTTGCTGGTGTCGGTCAAGAACACCGATTGCGGGTTTGCTTCAGCACTCAAATCGCTGCGGGAACTGCGCATCAGCGGCGGCAATATCGAGCGGCTCACCGGCATTGAAACGCTGGATAAGCTGGCGTCGATTCAGATCCAGCACAGCCCGAAAATGCTCGATATCAGCGCCATCAATGCGCTGAAGCATCTGCAGAAGCTGCACGTTGAAAAATGCAGTCAACTACGCGATTACGCATTCCTTGCCGACAATGAAACCCTGCAGGAGGTGTTTATTTCCGAACTCGACTCGCTGGCATTCGCCCCGGGCATGGGCCGGTTGAACTCACTCGAATTCTGGGACCTGAAAGACGGCGGCATGAGCCCGCTGCTGACCTGCAAGCACTTGAAAGAGGTGTACTTCCACCCGAAGAAGAAGCATTACAGCCACAGCCTCAAAGAGCTGAATGCCGCGCTCGGCTGAACAGGCGCCTGCTGGGCCTAGCTCTGAATGCACGCCGCGTAGCGGATGGCCCATTGCTTGTCGAACGTGAGGGCTTCGGGCTCTTCGGGGTCGATGGTGATGTTCCACAGCTTCTGCTGTTCCACCTGGTATTTGACCCAGCCGATGATGCCGCTGCCGGAGGTGTCGTAAAACAGCTGGAGCGACAGTTCGTCGCCATTGTCGGTGTCGATCAACAGCTTGAGTTTGTCCGGGGTGGTGAAGTCGCGGTAGGGGTAGTTGCTGCTCCTGACCATCTCGGTGAGGTAGCCGTAGCAGCTGGCGACGCCAGTTGCCTCATCGGCCAGGGCCGGCATCGCCCCCAGGCTGCCCAGCAGGGCGAGGATGGCCAGATTCAGGTTCCGCATGATTGCCCCTTGAGCTTGAGCGTTTCGACTTGCCCGGCGATTTCAATGCGGGCCTCGACCTGGCGGTCGTGGGATTCCTGGTATTCGCTGAAGTTGTTGCGCTTGAGGATGTTCAGGGTCACGCGCATGTCTGCCGAGGCGTTCTGGTACTCGACCCGGTTGTTGCTCTGGGCGCCACTGGTCAACTCCACGAGTTGGCCGCCGGTCTTGAGGTAGAGGAAGTGTTCGTCGATCTCAACCAGCAGCCGTGGGGCCTTGGGCGCAACGCTGTAGTCGGGGCGTGCCAGCGAATAACCGCAGAGCCAGATGCCCGGGCTGTCGTACTTCTGGCTGTTGAACCACTTCAGGGCTTCGCGATAGCCCACTTGCGTCAGCGCCGACCCTGGCTCGGCCACGGCGAAGGCCGCGTTCATGCTCAACCCGAGGACGCACCCGCACACCATCCGCCAGGCACGGCCCATGGCAGCTGAGGGTACTTGTGGGGGGATCGGGAGCGGAAAGGGTGTCGAGCGGGTCATCCTTGGCCTTTGTTCGCAAGTAAAGCAGTGCGCATGCTAGCCATGCCCAAAGCCATGCGCAAGACGCTTTCAGTGACGCCATCGGCAAATACGCAGGCATAAAAAAATGAGCACCCGAACGGTTCGGCGTGCTCATTTTTTGTACTGCTGTCCCCGCTTCGGGGCGTGCAGTGCTTAAGGGTTGACGCTGTCTTTGAGGGACTTGCCTGGCTTGAAGGCAACGGTGTTGCTGGCCTTGATTTTTACCGGCTCGCCGGTTTGCGGGTTCTTGCCGGTACGGGCGCCACGGTGGCGCTGCAGGAAGGTGCCAAAACCAACCAGGGTCACGCTGTCTTTGCGATGCAGGGCACCGGTGATTTCTTCGAGAACGGCGTTGAGTACGCGGTTGGCCTGCTCTTTGGTCAGATCCGCTTTTTCAGCGATGGCGGCGGCGAGTTCTGGTTTACGCATAGTGAAGCCTCTTTGACGGTTTTTTGTTGTTATGTCCGTGCTGTTCTTCCGGAACAGCGCCCAAGGCGCCGCAGGCTCTACTCTGCGGCAGACGGGTGTGAGGATGGCACGCACTTGAGAGTGGCGCCAGTCTCCCCACGACCTTTGTAGGGGCAAAATCGGGGTTATTCCGACAGAACGACCGCTATTTATGCCAGCAACGGCGGAAGCTCTTTGTTCAGGGCCAGTTTCTCCATCACCGCGCTGCCGGTCAGGGCGTAGCCCAGCAGCTGGCCGCTGGCATCGCGGCACAGCACCTTGATGTCGGCGCCCTGCCCTTCAGCGCTCCACACCCCTTCGCGGCCGCGGGGTGGCGGCGAAACCACCAGCGGGCAGACCGGGGTTTTCACGGTAATTGGCATCGGTCCGTAGCCGACGGTCGTCGGGTTGCCGGCCAGGGTCTGGGCCAGGGCGCGGGCGCAGCTCATCAGCGGCATCACGTACAGCAGGTTGAGGCCATCGACCTCGGCGCAGTCGCCCAGGGCGTAGATATTGGCGTGGGAGGTTTTCAGCTGCCGATCGACAGCAATGCCGCGGCCGACCACCAGCCCGGCAGCCGCAGCCAGATCGGTGCGCGGACGCAGGCCGATGGCCGAGACCACCAGGTCGCAGGCGATCACCTGGCCGTCGGAAAGGTGCGCGTGCAGGCCGTCCTCGCTGCGCTGCAGGCGGTTGAGCACCGGCCCCAGGTGGAAGCGCGCGCCCAGGCTTTCAAGCCCGGCCTGCACCGCTGCAGCGGCAGCCGGGTGCAACAGGGTCGGCATCACTTGCTCGCACGGCGCCACCAACTCGACTTCATAGCCGCCGAGGATCAAGTCATTGGCGAATTCACAGCCGATCAGCCCGGCCCCCAGCAACAGCACCCGGCGCTTGCCGGCGGCGGCAGCCCGGAAGCGTGCGTAGTCTTCCAGGTCGTTGATCGGGAAGATCAGCTCGGACGCGTCGCCCTCCACCGGCACGCGCACGGTTTGCGCGCCGCAGGCCAGGATCAGGTCGCGATACGCCACCGCTTCCTCACCGATCCACAGGCGCTTGTGGCCCGGGTCGATGCCGCTGATGCGGGTATGGGTGCGCACCTCGGCCTTGAGCTGCTCGGCCATGGCGCCCGGCTCGGCCATGCTCAGGCCGTCGGCGTCCTTGTTTTTGCCGAAGCCGGTGGACAGCATCGGCTTGGAGTAGGAGCGACCGTCATCCGCCGTAATCAGCAACAGCGGTGTTTCGCTGTCGAGTTTGCGAAACTCCCGGGCCAGGTTGTAACCCGCAAGCCCGGTGCCAACGATCACGACAGGTGCGCTCATCCCTTTCTCCTTGTTCTGCAATTGATCAAAAAATCGCCATTAACCGATTTCGATCATCTCGAAATCCATTTTGCCCACGCCACAGTCCGGGCACAGCCAGTCCTGCGGCACATCTTCCCAGCGGGTACCGGGCAAGATACCGTCGTCCGGCCAGCCGTCGGCTTCGTTGTAGATCAGGCCGCAGACCACACATTGCCACTTTTTCATGTACGCATTTCCTCAGGTTCTCAGGCGTTGCCGGCGCGACGGTCGATGGATCGACTCTGATTGCCGTCCGGCTCAGGGCGTTTTGTACTGATCGCTCAGCGCAGATGCAAGCATGTTCGCAGCGCCAAGCCACCCCGATCAATCAAAGTTCGCGGACGACATGTTAAGCTCGGCGCCTCATTTGCTGCCAATAATGACTCACTGTGCCGCACTCTAATCCCCCCGTTCCGACCCCGGCCTGGCTGCCACACAGCCAGTTGTCGCCCCTCCCCGATGCGCAGATTGTCGATTGGTTGTTCGATCAAGGGTCGCTGACCCGACGCCTGACCCGGCTCTCGGACAACGGCTTCAGCGTGACCCCGTTGGTGGAAGGCTGGCAGCCCCTGCGCGCCGACGAATGTGCAGCCCTGGACCTGCCCGCAGACAGCCAGGGCTGGGTGCGCGAGGTGTACCTGCGCGGCCACGGCGAGGCCTGGGTGTTCGCCCGCAGCGTTGCCGCACGCACGGCCCTGGAGAATGGCGGGCTGAATATCGACGAACTGGGCAGCCGCTCCCTGGGTGAATTGCTGTTTTGCGACCAGGCGTTCCAGCGCCGCGCCATCGAGGTCTGCCATTACCCGCGCCAATGGCTGCCCGCCGAGGTCCAAGCCGACGCGCTCTGGGGCCGCCGCTCGCGCTTCGACCGCGGCACGCTGAGTGTGCTGGTAGCGGAAATCTTTTTGCCGACCCTGTGGGACGCGGTACGCGCCCACCCGGAGAACTGCTGATGTACCAGAGCCTGCTCAAATCCCTGAATCGCCTCAACCCGCGGGCCTGGGACTTTATTCAACTGACCCGCATGGACAAGCCGATCGGCATCTACCTGCTGCTCTGGCCCACCCTCTGGGCCCTGTGGATAGCCGGCAAGGGCGCGCCATCCCTGGCCAATATCGTGATTTTCGTGCTCGGCGTGACCCTGACCCGGGCTGGCGGCTGCGTGATCAATGACTGGGCCGACCGCAAGGTCGACGGCCACGTCAAACGCACCGAACAACGGCCGCTGGTCAGCGGCAAGATCAGTTCCAAAGAAGCCCTGGTGTTCTTCGCGGTGCTGATGTTTATCAGCTTCCTGCTGGTGCTGTGCACCAACGCCACCACCATCTGGCTGTCCCTGGGCGGCCTGGCGCTGGCGGCCAGCTACCCGTTCATGAAGCGCTACACCTACTACCCGCAGGTGGTACTGGGCGCGGCGTTTTCCTGGGGCATTCCCATGGCCTTCACCGCCGAGACTGGCGAGCTGCCGGCCAGCGCCTGGCTGCTTTACATCGCCAACCTGCTGTGGACTGTGGGCTACGACACTTATTACGCCATGACCGACCGCGACGACGACCTGCGGATCGGGGTGAAATCCACCGCCATCCTGTTTGGCGAAGCGGACCGGGTGATCATCCTCCGCCTGCAGGGCCTGGCCCTGGGCTGCCTGCTGCTGGCGGGTGCGCGGTTCGATCTGGGGGGCTGGTTCCACCTCGGGCTGCTGGTGGCGGCCGGGTGCTTTGTCTGGGAGTTCTGGTACACCCGCGACAAGGACCGGCTGAAATGCTTCCGGGCCTTTCTGCATAACCATTGGGCGGGGCTGGCGATTTTCCTGGGGATCGTTGCCGATTACGGCTTGCGCTGACACAAGGCGGGACTACACCTGTAGCCGCTGGCCGGCATGGGCGCCGGGAGTACACCTGAAAAGAATGCGCTGCTGCTGATGGCCAGCGCAGCGTGCCGCAGCGGCTACAGATGTAGCCGCTGCGCTGGCCGGCATGGGCACAGAGGGGATTAGGGTTTGGCCACCTTCCAGGCGCCGTCCATTTTGCCTTCGCCGGTCATGTCGCCGGCCTTTTTGTCCATGACGAAGGTGTACAGCGGCTTGCCATCGTAGGCCCACTGCATGGTGCCGTCATCGCGCTTGACCGTGGTCCACTTGCCCATGGCCTTGTCGCTGCCTTCGGCCATCAACGGCGGCCAGTTGCCGGCGCATTTGTCGTTGCACATGGACTTGCCACCCGCGTCCTTGGCAAAGGTGTAGAGGGTCATGCCCTTGTGGTCGACCATCATCCCGTCTTTGCTCATGGCGGGGTCGGCGGCGAAAGCCAGTGTCGGCAGCGCCAGGGCAGCAGCGACCAGCAGGGCCTTCCAGGATTGCGTCAGTTGAGTCATGGAAACCTTCTCTTGTGGTTGTCAGGATTCGGACTCAAAGCTTAGTTCATGAATACGCGGGCCGCCGTCGGCCTGAAATACTGTCACACGACTGCAATAATTCCGTTATCTAATGCGGCGCAAGACAGTTAAATGACAAGAGGTTCAAGCATGGTTGGCAGAAGCATTCTGATCGTTGACGACGAAGCGCCTATCCGCGAGATGATCGCCGTTGCGTTGGAAATGGCCGGCTATGACTGCCTGGAGGCTGAAAACTCCCAGCAGGCCCACGCCATTATCGTCGACCGCAAGCCCGACCTGATCCTGCTCGACTGGATGCTGCCCGGCACATCGGGCATCGAACTGGCGCGGCGCCTCAAGCGCGACGAGCTGACCGGGGATATCCCGATCATCATGCTCACCGCCAAGGGCGAAGAGGACAACAAGATCCAGGGCCTGGAAGTCGGCGCCGATGACTACATCACCAAACCGTTTTCGCCCCGTGAGCTGGTGGCGCGCCTCAAGGCCGTGCTGCGCCGCGCAGGCCCGACCGATGGCGAGGCGCCGATTGAAGTCGGCGGCCTGCGGCTCGACCCCATCAGCCACCGCGTGACCATCGACGGCACCCCGGCCGAAATGGGCCCGACCGAATACCGCCTGCTGCAATTCTTCATGACCCACCAGGAACGCGCCTACACCCGGGGCCAACTGCTGGACCAGGTCTGGGGTGGCAATGTCTATGTTGAAGAACGCACCGTCGACGTGCACATTCGACGCCTGCGCAAAGCGCTGGGTGAAGCCTACGAGAACCTGGTACAAACCGTGCGCGGCACAGGCTATCGCTTTTCAACCAAGGCATGACATCAGCGCCAAGCTATGAGCTGCAAGCGGCAAGTTGACCGCTTCTGAACTTGTAGCTTGCAACTTGGAGCTGTCCCCTACGTGAACCAAAACTGGCATGGCACCCTGATTCGCCACATGCTGCTTCTAATCACCGGCTGCCTGCTGGTCGGCCTGATCAGCGGTTATTACGGCTGGAGCATGGCCATTGGCCTGGCGATCTACCTGGCCTGGACCCTCAAGCAACTGCTGCGCCTGCACGAATGGCTGCGCCTGCACCAGCCTGACCAGGCACCGCCCGACGGCTACGGCCTGTGGGGTGAAGTGTTCGACAGCATCTACCACCTGCAACGCCGCGACCAGCGAGTGCGCGGACGCCTGCAAGCGGTGATCGACCGGGTCCAGGAGTCCACCGCGGCCCTGAAGGACGCGGTGATCATGCTCGACAGCGACGGTAACCTGGAATGGTGGAACCGCGCCGCGGAAACCCTGCTGGGCCTCAAGACCCCGCAAGACAGCGGCCAACCGGTGACCAACCTGGTGCGCCACCCGCGCTTCAAGGAGTACTTCGAGCAGGACAACTACGCCGAGCCGCTGGAAATCCCCTCGCCGATCAACGACCGCCTGCGTATCCAGCTCTACATCACCCGCTATGGCAACAACGAACACCTGATGCTGGTGCGCGACGTCACCCGCATTCATCAACTGGAGCAGATGCGCAAAGACTTCATCGCCAACGTCTCCCACGAGCTGCGCACGCCGTTGACGGTGATCTGCGGCTACCTGGAAACCCTGCTCGACAACGTCGAAGAAGTGAACCCGCGCTGGAGCCGTGCCCTGCAGCAGATGCAGCAGCAAGGCGGACGCATGCAGACCCTGCTCAACGACCTGCTGTTGCTGGCCAAGCTGGAAGCCACCGACTACCCCTCGGACAACCAGCCGGTGGCGATCGATACCCTGCTGCAATCGATCAAGAGCGACGCCCAGGCCCTGTCCGGCGAGCGCAACCAGCGCATCAGCCTGGAAGCGGATGCCAGGGTCCAGCTCAAGGGCAGCGAGGCGGAACTGCGCAGCGCGTTCTCCAACCTGGTGTTCAACGCGGTGAAGTACACCCCGGCCGAAGGCAACATTCGCATTCGCTGGTGGGGTGATGAGCAAGGCGCGCACCTGAGCGTGCAGGATTCGGGTATCGGCATCGACAACAAACACTTGCCGCGCCTGACCGAGCGCTTCTACCGCGTGGACTCCAGCCGCAACTCCAATACCGGCGGCACCGGCCTCGGCCTGGCCATCGTCAAGCACGTGCTGCTGCGCCACCGCGCGCGCCTGGAGATCAGCAGCGTGCTGGGCCACGGCAGCACGTTCACCTGCCATTTCGCCCCCACCCAGGTCAAGAAAACCGCCCCCACGCCCTGACCGGCCAGCGCTGACAGCGACTCGCCACTAGGCAATCGTCCTGTCAGCCGCTACATTGACGCACTTGTGCCTGCCTTTCAGGCACCGCATTTCCTTCTTTTTTCGCCTACACGGAACCCGCAAAACTCCATCATGGACCCATCCCCTGGTTTTACCCTCGCGACACTCTTCGCCGACTTCGGCATGATTCTTTTTGCTCTGATCCTGGTTCTGCTCAACGGCTTCTTCGTTGCCGCCGAGTTCGCCATGGTCAAGTTGCGCTCGACCCGGGTCGAGGCCATCGCCCACAAAAACGGCTGGCGCGGACAGATCCTGCGCACCGTACACAGCCAGCTCGACGCCTATCTGTCGGCCTGCCAACTGGGTATCACCCTGGCCTCCCTGGGCCTGGGCTGGGTCGGTGAACCGGCCTTCGCGCACATTCTGGAACCCCTGCTGGGCGCCATCGGCGTCGAGTCGCCGGAGATCATCAAGGGCGTCTCGTTCTTTGCCGCCTTCTTCGTGATTTCCTACCTGCACATCGTGGTCGGCGAGCTGGCGCCCAAATCCTGGGCTATTCGCAAACCCGAACTGCTGTCGCTGTGGACGGCGGTGCCGCTGTACCTGTTCTACTGGGCCATGTACCCGGCCATCTACCTGCTCAACGCCAGCGCCAACACCATCCTGCGCATCGCCGGCCAGGGCGAGCCCGGGCCGCACCACGAACACCACTACAGCCGCGAAGAACTGAAGCTGATCCTGCACTCCAGCCGTGGCCAGGACCCCAGCGACCAAGGCATGCGCGTACTGGCCTCGGCCGTGGAAATGGGCGAGCTGGAAGTGGTGGACTGGGCCAACTCCCGGGAAGACCTGATCAGCGTCGAGTTCAACGCGCCGCTCAAGGAAATCCTCGCCCTGTTCCGCCGCCACAAGTTCAGCCGCTACCCGGTGTACGACAGCGACCGCAACGAGTTCGTCGGCCTGCTGCACATCAAGGACCTGCTGTTGGAACTGGCGGCCCTGGACCACATTCCCGAGTCGTTCAACCTCGCCGAGCTGACCCGCCCGCTGGAGCGCGTATCGCGGCACATGCCCCTGTCGCACCTGCTGGAACAGTTCCGCAAAGGCGGTTCGCACTTCGCCCTGGTGGAAGAAGCCGACGGCAAGATCATCGGCTACCTGACCATGGAAGACGTGCTCGAAGTGCTGGTCGGCGACATCCAGGACGAACACCGCAAGGCCGAACGCGGCATCCTCGCCTACCAGCCGGGCAAGCTGCTGGTGCGCGGCGATACGCCGTTGTTCAAAGTCGAACGCCTGCTGGGCATCGACCTTGACCACATCGAGGCTGAAACCTTGGCCGGCCTGGTCTACGAAACCCTGAAACGGGTTCCGGAAGAAGAGGAAGTCATGGAAGTCGAAGGCCTGCGCATCATCATCAAAAAGATGAAAGGCCCGAAAATCATCCTGGCCAAGGTCTTGATGCTCGACTGATTAGCCCCTTGGCCCCCGCGCCTGCCCAATGGCTGCAAAACCTTCCCTGCCGATAGATTGCGGGCCTAGGGTTTGCGGCCGCTGCGCGGCCGAGCGGGAGCAAGCTCCCTCGCCACGGGGGGTGCTAGGGTTTGCCGAGGGCGAAGTTGGGCAGGCTGCTGACAGGTTGGTTGAACTGGTAGGGAATCGACACCAGCCCCAAGCCGGTGTTGCGCTGCACCACGAAGTGCAGGTGCGGGCCCGTGCTGTTGCCGGTATTGCCCGACAGCCCGAGGGGGCTGCCCACCGCCACCCGCTGCCCTTCACGCACGTTCAGTGAGCCACGCTGCAAGTGCAGGTACACGCCCATGGTGCCGTCATCGTGCAGTACCCGGACAAAGTTGCCGGCCGGGTTGTTGCCGCGCCCGGTCTGGCTGTTCTCGGTCTTCACCACCACCCCGCCACGGGCGGCAATGATCGGCGTGCCCTCGGGCATGGCGATGTCCATGGCGTAGCGGCTTTTCGGACCGAAGTGGCTGTACTGCCCATCCGCACCCTGGGTCAGGCGAAACGGCCCCCCACGCCACGGCAGCGGATAGCGATAGGTCTGAGCCGCGCCTGAAGGGTCGCCCAGGGAATAACGGAACCTTGGGGTATACACCAGCGGCTGATCGAGCCGGCTCGCCGTGAGCAGCGCCAGGCGCGTCCTGCTGCGCGCCGGCAGCACCCGCCGGATCGGCGCTTTCGGTGCCGCGCTGACATTGCTCAAGCCGCCAAAGCTCAACTCGACCTCGACCGGCGCATACAGCTCGTTGCGCACAAACACAGTGTCGACGCCCCTTTGCCGCTGAATGTCCAGGTGCACCTGCCGCTCCAGGTGTTCGACCATGCGATCCCGAAACACAAATACCTGGGCACCCGGCGTGGCTCGGTCGCTGTACGAAACCACTCCGTTGGCGTCGGTGGACTTGTAGATGGTCATGGCCGCTGCCGAGAAGGCAGCCAGCCACAGGCCACAAAAAAACAGCAGGCGCACGAGCATGGGCAACTATCTTGAAAAATCCAGCCGCGAGACTAACAGCAGGACATGGAGCTTGTGTGAATCAGACCGGAATCAGCGGCCCGGTGGGGGCGGCGCCGACACTGATATCGACCTCCAGTTGCGCGGCGTCGGACAGGTTCACCAGCGCGTCGAGGGAGAATTTGTTGATCTTGCCGCTGAGCACGTCGTTGAGCCGTGGCTGAGTGATGTTGAGCCGCTGGGCCGCCGCTTTTTGCGAAAGCCCCCAGGTCTTGATGGTCTTGCTCAGTTCCATCATCACCTTGGAGCGCAGGCGCATATTGGCCGCCTCCTGGGGCGAATCCTCCAGGGCATCCCAGACACTGTCGAAGCGTTGAATATGTTGATGTTCGTTCATGGTGTGAACCTATCTCCTGCAATCTGGCGCGAGCCAGCTCGATATCCCGCGTTTCGGTTCGGCGCGTGGTCTTGCGCATGGCATGCAGCACATAAACCGCCGACAGCCGGACCACCACATAAAACACCCGAAACGCGCCTGATTCCTCGTTGACCCTGATCTCGAATACCCCAGGCCCCACGGTCTTCATCGATCGGCAGTCATAGGGCTGTTCGCCCTGCTGCAACAGATCCAGCTGATGACCCGCGGCCCGCCGCGCCTCCAATGGAAACGCCTTGAGATCCCTGAGCGCGCTCCCGACAAACACCACATCCTTGTGCCTTGGCATCAGACCTCTCCCGTGACTGAGTGCCGAGAGATTAAACAAACCGCCCGCTACAGCGCGCGCCGGGGTTGTTTCAAGGCATGGCCAAGAGCGAGAAAGGCGGAAACACACCCCACAACCTATATCTAAACAGATATAAATCAACCTGAAAAAATACAAACCAGACGCACGGCATCAAACCGCCGTCGCCGAGCCCCAAGCCTTGCATTGCAAGGCCTGCAACCCAGCGCAGCCCTCCTCAGGTCATACCCACGACCTTTGAGGCAGACGCCCAGGCCAGGCTCATCCGCATGAACAGCAGCGTGCAGGAAAGTGTTTGCAGCAGGTTTCCGGCCGCATTCAGGCGCGGCGGTCGAGCTCGATCAACGACGAGGTGGGGGAATTCAGGAGAGGGGAAATCAGATCTATAGTACGCAGCAGCGGCTGACTGCAACCGCTGCTTCCAGACTGCGCCGGGCCACGCCTGGCCGGGCCAGCGTTCGCACGCGGCCCGGGCCCACGGCAGTGACTACCGTGGGCCAGCCAGACGCTCGCTCAGGCCGGCAGCCTCAAGCACCCGGCACAAAGTGCTTCTGCGCCGTCCCGCGGGCAATCAGCCGCGAAATGTAATCCAGCTTCTGCGCATCCTGATCCACAAAGCGGAAGGTCAGTTGCAGCCATTCGCTGTCCGGCTTCGGCTCGTAGGCCACCACCGCATGCAGGTACCCGTTGAGCCGCGCCACTTCCGCGTTGTCGCCCTGCTCCAGGTCCAGCACCGCGCTGTCCAGCACCTGAGGCAGCGTATCGGTACGCTTCACCACCAACAGCGCTTCCTTGATGCTCAAGGCCTTGATCACGCATTGCTGGGTGCCGCTGGGCAGGCGCAACTGACCCTGGCCACGGCCGCCGGAGGCCGCTGCCGCCGGAGTGGGTGCCTTGACCGGCGGGCTGTTGAGCAGGCCACGGGACGGCGCCGCTGCAGCTGCGGCAGGCGCCACCACGGCCGGCTTGGCGAAGGGATTGACCGGAGCCGATGCCGCACCGCCACCCAGGACTTCAGCCTTGCCGCCGGTCAGGGCGCTCAGAGAATCGTTGCCGAACGCCGAGTTCATCTTGGTCGGCGCGCTGTTCATCAAGGTGTCGAGCTTGCCGACCTTGTTCAACGCCTGCTTGACCTTGGTCAGCAGCTGTTCGTTGGTAAAGGGCTTGCTGACGTAGCCGGAAACCCCGGCCTGGATCGCCTGGACCACGTTTTCCTTGTCGCCACGGCTGGTCACCATGACGAACGGCATGCTTTTCAGGGCCTCTTGCCCACGGCACCAGGTCAGCAGTTCGAGGCCGGACATTTCCGGCATCTCCCAGTCGCACAGGACCAGGTCGAACGCTTCGCGGGCCAGGATGGCCTGGGCCTTCTTGCCGTTGACCGCGTCTTCGATCTTGATGCCCGGGAAGTAGTTGCGCAGGCACTTCTTCACCAGGTCACGAATGAACGAAGCGTCGTCCACCACCAACACACTTACCTTACTCATCGACCGCCCCTTTAGAAATCCCGGCAAGCATAACGCTTGGCTGATGGCACTTTGCCAAAAACTTTCAGTCACGCCGGGACTTTTCGTTCGCGGGTGCTGCTGTCAGATTCAAAAATCCCAAACAAAAACGCCCGGCCAAAAGACCGGGCGCTTTTCTCGGGCAATCTTACTTATCGTCAGCTTCGTCCGGAACATTAGCGGTTTCGGCACTGGTGCCTTCAACTTCCTGCTTCATGCGCTTGAGACCCAAATGGCGCACGTCGGTCCCGCGCACCAGGTAAATCACCAGCTCGGAAATATTGCGCGCGTGGTCGCCGATACGTTCCAGGGAACGCAGGACCCAGATGATGCTCAAGACCCGCGAGATAGAGCGCGGGTCTTCCATCATGTAGGTCGCCAGCTCGCGCAGCGCGGTCTTGTATTCGCGGTCGATGATCTTGTCGTACTGGGCCACCGACAACGCCAGGTCGGCGTCGAAACGGGCAAAGGCGTCCAGCGCATCGCGGACCATGTTGCGCACCTGGTCGCCAATGTGACGGACCTCGACATAGCCACGCGGGGCCTCGCCTTCTTCGCACAACTGGATGGCACGTCGAGCGATCTTGGTCGCTTCGTCGCCGATCCGCTCGAGGTCGATCACCGACTTGGAGATGCTGATGATCAGCCGCAGGTCCGACGCCGCCGGCTGTCGACGGGCCAGGATGCGCAGGCATTCTTCGTCGATGTTGCGTTCCATCTGATTGATCTGGTCATCGATCTCGCGCACCTGCTGGGCCAGGCCGGAATCGGCCTCGATCAGCGCGGTCACCGCGTCGTTGACTTGCTTCTCCACCAGCCCGCCCATCGCCAGGAGGTGGCTGCGCACCTCCTCAAGCTCGGCGTTGAACTGCGCGGAGATGTGGTGGGTGAGGCCTTCCTTCGAAATCATGGTTTTGCTCCGCAAAAGCTGTAAGCCACAAGCTACAAGCTGCAAGTTGATAGGTGTCGTTGCCTTGAACTGCTTTTACTTGCCGCTTAAAGCTTGCGGCTTGCAGCTCATCACTAGCCGTAGCGCCCTGTGATGTAGTCTTCGGTCTGCTTTTTCGCCGGGTTGGTGAACAGGGTGTCGGTGTCGCCGAATTCCACCAGTTTGCCCATGTACATAAAGGCGGTGTAGTCGGAAACCCGCGCGGCCTGCTGCATGTTGTGGGTCACGATCACAATGGTGAACTTGGATTTCAGTTCGTAGATCAGCTCTTCGACTTTCAGGGTCGAGATCGGATCGAGGGCCGAGCACGGTTCGTCGAGCAGCAGCACTTCCGGTTCCACGGCGATGGTCCGGGCAATCACCAGACGCTGTTGCTGGCCGCCGGACAGGCCCAGGGCCGACTCGTGCAGGCGGTCCTTGACCTCATCCCACAGCGCCGCGCCCTTGAGCGCCCACTCCACGGCTTCGTCGAGGACGCGCTTTTTGTTGATGCCCTGGATGCGCAAGCCGTAGACCACGTTTTCGTAGATGGTCTTGGGGAACGGGTTGGGCTTCTGGAACACCATGCCGACCCGGCGACGCAGCTCGGCCACGTCTTCGCCCTTGCGGTAGATGTTGTTGCCGTAGAGGTTGATCGCGCCTTCCACACGGCAACCGTCCACCAGGTCGTTCATGCGGTTGAAGGTGCGCAGCAGGGTCGACTTGCCGCAGCCGGACGGGCCGATAAAGGCCGTCACGCGCTGCTTGGGGATGTTCATGCTGACGTCGAACAACGCTTGTTTGTCGCCATAGAACAGGCTCAGGCCCGGGACTTCGATGGCCACGGTTTCCTGGGCCAGGCTCAGGCTCTGCTTGTCGCGACCCAGGGCCGACATATTGATGCCGTGGGAATGGGTTTCGTGTTGCATGGTCGCACTCCGTTCGTAGCTGCAAGCTTTTAGCTGCAAGCCGCAATTTAGGGCAAAGCGGCACTCTGCATGGAGCTTGCCGCTTGTGGCTTAAAGCTTTGGTTAACTGTCCAGCGCCTTGTACTTCTCGCGCAGGTGGTTACGGATCCACACCGCCGACAGGTTGAGCGTGGCGATCACCAGCACCAGCAGCAGCGCCGTGGCGTACACCAGCGGCCGCGCGGCTTCGACGTTGGGGCTCTGGAAGCCGACGTCATAAATATGGAAGCCCAGGTGCATGATCTTCTGGTCCAGGTGCAGGTACGGGTAGTTGCCATCCAGCGGCAGCGACGGCGCCAGCTTGACCACACCCACCAGCATCAGCGGCGCCACTTCACCCGCGGCGCGGGCCACGGCGAGGATCATGCCGGTCATCATCGCCGGGCTGGCCATGGGCAGCACGATCTTCCACAAGGTTTCCGCCTTGGTCGCACCCAGGGCCAACGAGCCCTCGCGCACGGTGCGGGGGATCCGCGCCAGGCCTTCTTCAGTGGCCACGATCACCACCGGCACCGCCAGCAGGGCCAGGGTCAGGGAGGCCCAGAGCAGGCCCGGGGTGCCGAAGGTCGGCGCCGGCAGGGCTTCGGGGAAGAACAGGCGGTCAACCGAACCACCCAGCACATAGACAAAGAAGCCGAGGCCGAACACACCGTAGACGATGGCCGGGACACCGGCCAGGTTGTTCACGGCAATGCGGATGACCCGGGTCAGGGTGTTCTGCTTGGCGTATTCACGCAGGTAGACCGCAGCCAGCACACCAAACGGGGTGACGATCATGGCCATGATCAGGGTCATCATCACGGTGCCGAAAATCGCCGGGAAGATCCCGCCTTCGGTGTTGGCTTCCCGTGGGTCGTCGCTGAGGAACTCCCAGACCTTGCTGAAGTAGAAGCCGATCTTGGTCAGGGTGCCCATGGCGTTCGGCTGATAGGCGTGCACCACCTTGCCCAGGCTGATTTCCAGCTCTTTGCCGTTGGCATCGCGGGCGGTCAGGCTGTCGCGATTGAACTGTGCGTGCAGGTCACCCAGGCGCGCCTCGACGTCCTGATAACGGGCATTGAGTTCGGCGCGCTCGGCGTCCATGTCGGCCTGGGCGGCGGCGTCCATCTTGCCGTCCAGCTCCAGTTTGCGACCGTGCAGGCGGATGCGTTCGAGGCCGGCGTTGATCGCGCCGATGTCGGACTTTTCCAGGCTCTTGAGCTGGGCCGCCAGCTTGTTCACCCGCTCGATCCGCGCTTGCAGCTCGGGCCAGGCGGCTTCGCCCTCGGCGATCACCTTACCGTCCTGTTTGACGTTGACCAGGTAGCCGTAGAAATTGCCCCACTCGCGGCGCTCGATCGCCATCAGCTCTGGCGGCGTGGTCTGGTTGGTCAGCCAATCGCCGACGATCCACGTGAAGTCGTTGCCGTTCAAGTCACGGTTGCCGACCTTGATCAGCTCCCGGGTCATGAATTCCGGGCCCTGGTCGGGCACCGGCAGGCCGGCGCTTTTCAGGCGCGCGCGGGGCACTTCTTCTTTCTGCACCACCTCGCCGATGACCAGGTGGTTAGCCTGGCCCGGCACATCGTAATTGGCGTGGATCAGGTCCGCTGGCCAGAAATGGCCCAGCCCGCGCACCGCGATTACCGCCAGCAAACCGATGGTCATGATGACCGCGATGGACACCGCACCACCGCTGATCCAGACGCCTGGGGCGCCGCTCTTGAACCAGCCTTTTAGGGAGTTCTGTTTCACAGACTTCTACCTTTCTTAAAGCGACGAGTATTTCTTGCGCAGACGCTGACGGATCAGCTCGGCGAGGGTGTTCATGACGAAGGTGAACAGCAGCAGCACCAGCGCCGAGAGGAAGAGCACGCGGTAGTGGCTGCCGCCGACTTCCGATTCGGGCATTTCCACCGCGACGTTGGCGGCCAGGGTGCGCAGGCCTTCGAACAGGTTCATTTCCATGACCGGGGTGTTGCCGGTGGCCATCAGCACGATCATGGTTTCACCGACCGCACGGCCCATGCCGATCATCAGCGCCGAGAAGATGCCCGGGCTGGCGGTCAGGATCACCACGCGGGTCATGGTCTGCCACGGCGTGGCGCCCAGGGCCAGGGAGCCCAGGGTCAGGCCGCGCGGCACGCTGAACACGGCGTCTTCGGCGATGGAGTAGATGTTCGGGATCACCGCGAAGCCCATGGCCAGGCCGACCACCAGGGCGTTGCGCTGGTCGTAGGTGATGCCCAGGTCGTGGGAGATCCACATGCGCATGTCGCCGCCGAAGAACCAGTTCTCCATGAACGGGCTCATGTACAGCGAGAGCCAGCCCACAAACAGGATCACCGGAATCAGGATCGCGCTTTCCCAGCCATCCGGGACTTTCAGGCGGATCGATTCAGGCAGGCGGTTGAAGACAAAGCCGGCCACCAGGATGCCAATCGGCAGCAGCATCAGCAGGCTGAAGATGCCCGGCAAATGGCCTTCGACATAGGGCGCGAGGAACAGGCCGGCGAAGAAGCCGAGAATCACCGTCGGCATCGCTTCCATCAGTTCGATCACCGGCTTGACCTTGCGGCGCAGGCTCGGGGCCATGAAGTAAGCGGTGTAGATGGCGGCGGCAACCGCCAGCGGCGCGGCCAGGAGCATGGCGTAGAACGCGGCCTTCAGGGTGCCGAAGGTCAGGGGCGCGAGGCTCATCTTGGGTTCGAAATCGGTGTTGGCCGCGGTCGATTGCCAGACGTATTTAGGCTCGTCGTAGTTTTCGTACCAGACCTTGCTCCACAGCGCGCTCCAGGACACTTCCGGGTGCGGGTTGTCGAGCAGCAGCGGTTGCAGCTTGCCACCGGCTTCGACGATAACCCGGTTGGCCCGTGGCGACAGGCCGAAAATGCCCTGGCCATCGACCACCTGGTCCACCAGCAGGGTGCGGTGCGCGGTGCTGTGGAACACGCCGAGCTTGCCCGAGGCATCCAGGGCCACGAAGCCTTTGCGGCGTTCTTCAGCGGTGATTTCAACGATCGGCGCAGTGCCCATCTCAAAGGTGCGGATCTGCTTCAAGCGCAGCTCGCCGTCCGGGTCGCGGGCCATGAACCACTGGGCCAGGCCGCCTTTGGAGGTCCCGATAATCAGCGAGATGCCGCCCACCAGCTGGGTGCTGGCCGTCACTTCGGCGGTGCCGTCTTCCAGCAGTTTGTAGCGACCGTTGAGGCTCTTGTCGCGCAGGCTGAAGACATCGGCCTGGGCGCGACCATTGATCACATACAGCCACTGCTGACGCGGGTCGATGTACATCGCCTTGACCGCCTCGGTCATCTGCGGCAGCTCGATGCGCTTCTGCTCGCTGGTGACTTCCCCGGTCATCATGTTTTCTTCGCGGGTCAGCTGCAGCACATGCAGCTGCGCACCGCTGGAGCCGGCAACGACCAGCGCCGAGTCGGTGGCGTTGAGGTTGACGTGATCCAGCGCCCCGCCCTGCTCGTTGAGCACGATCGGGGTTTCACCGTAGGGGAACTCGACAGCCGGCGAGATGGTTTTCTTGCCGTCCGGGTAGGTGACCTTATAGGTGTGGCGGAACACCAGGGCCTGGCCATTGGACAGGCCGACCACCACCAGCGGGCTGCCGGGTTGGTCCTTGCCGATGGAGCTCACGCTGACCCCGGCCGGGATCGGCAGGTCGACGCGGCGCAGCTCGGCGCCACTGTCGATGTCGAAGAACAGCGCCTGGCCCTTGTCGGAAACCCGCATGCCGACCTGGTTCTGCTCTTCCAGGGCGAACAGCAGCGGCTTGCCGGCATCCTGCATCCAGGCCGGAGCCAGGGGCTCCTTGGCGGTCAGGTCGGCGCCCTGGAACAGCGGCATCACCACGTAGGCCAGGAAGAAGAAGATCAGGGTAATCGCCCCCAGCACGGCCAGGCCGCCAATAAGGACGTACCAGCGGGTCAGGCGGTCTTTGAGCGCGCGGATGCGGCGCTTGCGTTGCAACTCAGGCGTATTGAAGTCAATGCGCTTGGGGGGAGAAGTCGTAGTCATGGGGGAATTGGCCAGATCATTCATGCGCACACCCTAGCGATCCTGTATGACAGAAAGATGACAATGCAGTGACGCAACAAATCCGCCGCCGAGCAGGGCTGGCAGCAGACAAAAAATTGGGGGGTGCAGGAGCCGCTTTGCGGGAGGGCCAGACGCCCTCCTTCGGCTCCTGCACAAGGCCTGGGCCTTGGGTGTTACTTCTGGGCGACCGAGCCGCCTTCCTGCAGACCCAGGTCAGCCAGGGCCTTGGCGGCTACTTTGGCTGGCAGTGGGATGTAACCGTCTTTCACGACCACTTCCTGACCCTGTTTGGACAGGACCAGTTTCACGAACTCGGCTTCCAGCGGGGCCAGAGGCTTGTTCGGGGCCTTGTTGACGTAAACGTAGAGGAAGCGCGACAGCGGGTACTTGCCGTTCAGGGCGTTTTCTTCGGTGTCTTCGATGAAGTCGGTGCTGCCTTTCTTGGCCAGGGCCACGGTCTTCACGCTGGCGGTCTTGTAGCCGATGCCCGAGTAACCGATGCCGTTCAGCGAAGAGCTGATGGACTGCACGACCGAAGCCGAGCCTGGTTGTTCGTTGACGTTAGGCTTGTAGTCGCCTTTGCACAGGGCTTCTTCCTTGAAGTAGCCGTAGGTGCCGGAAACCGAGTTGCGGCCGAACAGTTGCACTGGCTTGTTGGCCAGGTCGCCCTTCACGCCCAGGTCGCCCCAGGTCTTGACGTCTTCCTTGGCACCGCACAGGCGAGTCGAGGAGAAAATCGCGTCAACCTGTTCCATGGTCAGGTGCTGGATCGGGTTGTCCTTGTGCACGAACACGGCCAGGGCATCCACGGCAACCGGGATGGCGGTTGGCTTGTAGCCGTACTTCTGCTCGAAGGCAGCCAGTTCGGTGTCCTTCATCTTGCGGCTCATCGGGCCCAGGTTGGAGGTGCCTTCAGTCAGCGCAGGAGGCGCAGTGGCGGAGCCGGCGGCTTGAATCTGGATGTTGACGTTCGGGTATTCTTTTTTGTAGTTCTCGGCCCACAGGGTCATCAGGTTCGCCAAAGTATCGGAACCGACGCTGGACAGGTTGCCCGACACACCAGTGGTCTTGGTGTAGCTCGGGATAGCAGGGTCAACAGCGGCAACCGCGTGGGCAGTGGCAACGCCAGCAGCGACAAAAGTCATTGCCGCCATCAAACGCTTCAGTTTCATGCCTTACTCCTAGCAGATAGGGGGTGTTAAGTCGGGGCCAAGTATCTGTAGGCCGTGTGAACACTCTATGACTGGAATATGACAATTAGATGAAAGGCCAGCATTCCGGGGAGGAAGGCTGGCCTTTATTTGCGCGGGGGTGAAAACGTGAAACGGCTAGCGGCATGCCGGCCGTGAGCGACACGGCCGGCGCCAGGCGGGGCACAGGGAGCCCCGCCGGGAAGAGGCCATCAGCGGCCTTTTTTCCACAGGTACAGGCCCACCACCATCCCCAGGCTGCAAAGAATTGCAACATAGTAGGCCGGGCCCATCGGGCTGCCCTTGAGCAACCAGGTCACCGCCATCGGCGTCAGGCCACCGAAGATCGCGTAGGCCAGGTTGTAGGAAAACGACAAGCCGCTGAAACGCACCACGGCCGGGAACGCCTTGACCATCACATAGGGCACCGCGCCGATGGTGCCGACGAACAAACCGGTCAGCGCGTACAGCGGGAACAGCCATTGCGGGTGGTCCATCAGGCTGTGATAGAAGGTCCAGGAGCTGACCAACAACAGGCCGCTGCCCACCACGAATACCCGCCCGGCACCGAAACGGTCGGCCAGGGCCCCCGAGGCGATGCAGCCCAGGCTCAGGAACACGATGGCCAGGCTGTTGGCCTGAAGCGCAGTGGTCGGCGAGAAGTGATAGATGGTCTGCAGGAAGGTCGGGGTCATCAGGATCACCACGATGATCCCGGCCGAGAGCAGCCAGGTCAGCAGCATGGAGACCAGGATCGCGCCCCGGTGATCACGCAATACCGCGCGCAACGGCACTTCCGCCGCCAGCGCCTTGCGCTCCTGCAGCTCGGCGAACACCGGCGTCTCGTGCAACCAGCGGCGCAGGTACACCGAGAACAGACCGAAAACCCCACCCAGCAGGAACGGGATCCGCCAGGCGTAATCGGCCACTTCGACCGGGGTGTAGATACTGTTGATCGCGGTGGCGACCAGCGAGCCCAGCAGGATGCCGGCCGTGAGGCCCGAGGTCAGGGTGCCGCAGGCATAACCCATGTGCCGCTGGGGCACATGCTCGGAAACGAACACCCAGGCGCCCGGCACTTCACCGCCGATGGCCGCGCCCTGGATCACGCGCATCACCAGCAACAGGATCGGCGCCCACATGCCGATCTGCGCGTAGGTGGGCAGCAGGCCCATGATCAGGGTCGGCACGGCCATCATGAAAATGCTCAGGGTGAACATCTTCTTGCGCCCCAGCAGGTCGCCGAAGTGCGCCATCACGATCCCGCCCAGGGGCCGCGCCAGGTAACCGGCGGCAAAAATGCCGAAGGTCTGCATCAGGCGCAGCCATTCAGGCATGTCGGGCGGGAAGAACAACTTGCCCACCACCGTGGCGAAGAACACGAAAATGATGAAATCGTAGAACTCCAGCGCGCCGCCCAAAGCGGACAGCGACAGGGTCTTGTAGTCGTTGCGGGTCAACGGGCGGGCGGGTTGCGCTGGCTGCGCAATGCTCGAGGGCACAGTGGTCATGGCAAGGGCTTCTCTTATAGGCGGTTCTGAAGCCTCAACAGCGCTGGTTGGGGCCTGGCAGGTGGGGCACGATAGCAAATTGTTCGAAAATGCACATTCTGAACGCCACATCCGGCGCTTGAGGGTGCCCTGCGGACACCACGTCGCGCCTGGCCAGAATTCCTCATGTTGTTATTAGGGTCTGTTGACGTTTGCTGACAGGCCGCGACGGTGGCCAAGCGTCAACAGCCCCTGGTATCGGGAACCACAGGAAAGCCACGAAATACTGAGGTTGCCGGACGAACAGGCACAATGGCCAAAACCCTCAATCTGGATGACTGGTTTGACCAAGATTCAGGCGCTTGAGCCCGCGTGTCAGGGCGTGATCAAAAAACTTTCAGGAAGATGCCGCCATTGGGCGGCAAAATGAGAACCTGACGGTCGTCGCGGAGTCTATCGACCGATATACTCGCGGACCTCGGAGCCAAAACCCGCTCCTGGCAAGGGTTGCTGTGCGAAAACGTCGTTGGCCCCTCAAGCGGCAGCAGAATCAGCCGATTTCGCAGAGTATCCCTTTAGCACGCCTTACGAAGAACGTGACGAACGTAGTATGTTCGGGCTGAATCGTTTTTCCTCAAGACGGCTATTCACCTGCAGCAAACACGAAGAGTCATGGGTCAGAGGCACCCCCGAGATGATAGAACTCGAACAAGAAGATCCGATCCCGCAAGGCGACCTGGCCCTGCAAATCACCGCACTCCCCCGCGAAACCAACGGCTTTGGCGATATTTTCGGCGGCTGGCTGGTGGCGCAGATGGACCTCGCCGGCACGGCCATGGCCAGCCGCGTAGCCGGTGGCCGGGTGGCGACGGTGGCCATTGATCGCATGGCGTTCCTGGTGCCGGTCGCGGTCGGCGCGCAGTTGTCCTTCTATACCCAGACCCTGGAAATCGGCCGCAGCTCGATCCAGATGATGGTCGAAGTGTGGAGCGACGACCCGCTGTCCAGCGAATGGCGCAAGGTCACCGAGGCGGTGTTCGTATTCGTCGCCATCGACGGCAGCGGCCGCACCCGCTCGGTTCCACCCAGAGCCCGCTGATAGCCCGCGTTAAACCCGAGGGGCGTTGCGCGGTCCAAAGCAGCCCCACTCCTGAACGAGAACCGTCGCATGCCAAGCCCTCACGTCGAGACCGTCAAACTGGATGAGCTGAACTGCTGGCGCATCCGCCACGGTCAGGCCGAATTGCTGGTGGCCCAGCAAGGCGCGCACATCCTCAGCTATCAACTGGCCGGGCAACCGCCGCTGATCTGGCTCAACGACGAGGCGGTGTTCAAGGCCGGCAAAAGCATTCGTGCCGGGGTTCCGGTGTGCTGGCCGTGGTTCGGCAACCTGGCGCGCAACCCGCAAAGCGTTCAAGACATGCGCCAGAGCAACGACCCCGCCCCGGCCCACGGCCTGGTACGGGCCACCGACTGGGAACTGCTGGGGATCGAAACCCAGGGCCAGAGCCTGGTGGTGGAGTTGGTGCTGCCAATGCCTCAAGGCGGGCTGCCGGGCTGGCCGCACCCGGTCGACCTGAAGCTGTCGATTCGCCTGGACGAGCAACTGCACATCAGCTTGACCAGCCATAACCGCGGCACCGAGAGCGTCAGCATCAGCCAGGCGCTGCACAGCTACTTTGCGGTCAGCGATGTGCGTCAGGTGCATGTCGAGGGGCTGGACGGGCTGGACTACATCGAAACCCTGGATGACTGGAAGACCGTGCCCCAGGCCGGCGACCTGCATTTTACCGGCGAGACCGATCGCATCTACCTCAACACCCCGCCGCAGTTGAGCATTGTCGATCCGGCGTGGCAGCGGCGCATCCAACTGACCAGCAGCGGCTCACGCTCGGCGGTGATCTGGAACCCCTGGATCGACCGCGCCGCCCAGTTCAGCGACATGGCCGCCGATGGCTGGCAACGCATGCTGTGCATCGAAACCGCCAACGTGATGAATGACGTGGTGACCCTGGCACCGGGTGCCAGCCACACCCTGGGTGTGAGCATCAGCAGCGCTGCGCTCTGATCGAGCGGCAGTCGGCTCCCTCTTCAAGTGAGGGAGCTGACAGATCAGCTGAACGTCCAGCAGCCTACAAATCCGATTCCTTGACCACCCGCACCTTCGCCGCATCCAGGGCATAGGCGGCGTCGGCCAGGTCGTTGTTGACCTTCTCCACCTTCAGCGTGCCGGTGACCCACAGCGGGGTGTAGATATCGTCCAGCTTCAGGCCTTTGGGAAAGCGCACCAGCACCAGTTGGTTCGGCGGCGGTGGCGGTACGTGGATGCACGCCCCCGGGTACGGCACCAGGAAAAACAGCGTGCTGCGACCCTTGGCATCGGCCTCCAGCGGCACCGGGTAACCACCGATGCGGATGTCCTTGCCGTTCATCGCAGCCACGGTCTTGGTTGAATACATGACCGCCGGCAAACCCTTGCTCTGCTTCAGGCCACCCTTGTCGGTAAAGGTGCCATTGGCTTCGGGGGAGTTGTGGTCGATTTCCGGCATCTGCTCGAGGGCTTTCTGGTCCGACTTGGGCATCAGTTCCAGCCAGTCGGTTTCCGGCAGTTCAGCGGCCTGGGCCAGGCCGCTGCCCAGCAAAACAAGAGTCAATAAAAGACGGCGCATGGAGGGGCTCGATCAGGGAGGGACGTTGCGTCGCCGAGCATTCTAGCCCTCCCGGCCTGCGCAGCAGAGAGGGTTTCGTCGCAGAATCAGTTCTTTTTGATCAGGCCGTAGATCACCAGCAACACGATCGCGCCGACCAGTGCACCGATAAAGCCCGCACCTTGACCGGCCTGGTAGATACCCAGTGCCTGACCACCGTAGGTGGCTGCCAGCGAGCCGCCGATGCCCAGCAGGATGGTCATGATCCAGCCCATGCTGTCATCGCCAGGCTTGAGGAAGCGTGCCAGCAGGCCGACGATCAAGCCGATAAAAATGGTTCCGATAATTCCCATGGCATTTCCTCTGTGTGGGTAGGTACGCCAAAGCCTAGTCAGCACTTTGGCATCCTGCCATCAGAGAACGGCGGCGAACGAAGGTTCCCGCCGGCACCCGGGATTTGTTACTCGGCGATCAGCGCCTGGACCTTGAGGATCTGCGCCTGAAGGGTCGCCAGGTCCTTGCAACGCAGGTTGGCATGACCCACCTTGCGCCCGGCCTTGAAGGCCTTGCCGTAGTGATGCAGGTGGCAGTCGTCGATGGCGATGACCTTGTCCACCGGCGGCACTTCACCGATGAAGTTGAGCATGGCGCTCTCGCCAACCTTGGCGGTCGAACCCAGCGGCAAGCCGGCCACGGCCCGCAGGTGGTTTTCGAACTGGCTGCACTCGGCACCTTCGGTGGTCCAGTGCCCGGAGTTGTGCACGCGCGGGGCGATTTCGTTGGCCTTGAGGCCACCGTCGACTTCAAAGAACTCGAACGCCATCACGCCGACGTAATCCAGTTGCTTGAGCACGCGGCTCGAGTAGTCCTCGGCCAGGGCCTGCAATGGGTGGTCGGTACTGGCCACGGACAGCTTGAGAATGCCACTGTCGTGGGTGTTGTGCACCAGCGGGTAGAACCGGGTTTCACCATCGCGGGCACGCACGGCGATCAGCGAGACTTCACCAGTGAACGGCACGAAGCCTTCCAGCAGGCAGGCGACGCTGCCCAGTTCGGCAAAGGTGCCGACCACGTCTTCAGGTTTGCGCAGGACTTTCTGGCCCTTGCCGTCGTAACCCAGGGTGCGGGTTTTCAATACAGCCGGCAGGCCGATGGCGGCTACCGCGGCGTCCAGGTCGGCTTGCGACTGGATGTCGGCGAACGCCGGGGTGGGAATCCCCAGGTCCTTGAACATGCTCTTTTCGAACCAGCGATCGCGGGCGATGCGCAGGGCTTCGGCGCTCGGGTAGACCGGGACGAATTGCGAAAGGAAGGCCACAGTCTCGGCCGGCACGCTTTCGAACTCGAAGGTCACCAGGTCCACTTCATCGGCCAGTTGGCGCAGGTGGTCCTGATCGCCGTAATCGGCTCGCAGGTGTTCGCCCAATGCCGCGGCACAGGCGTCTGGCGCCGGGTCCAGGAAAGCGAAGTTCATCCCCAGCGGCGTACCCGCCAGGGCCAACATGCGGCCCAACTGGCCGCCACCGATTACACCGATCTTCATCGTCAAAAACCTCAGGCGACGCGTGGGTCTGGATTGTCCAGGACGCTGTCTGTCTGTTCAGCGCGGAATTTTTTCAGCACGGTATGAAATTGCGGGTGCTTGGCGCCCAGGATGCTCGCCGACAGCAGCGCGGCGTTGATCGCGCCAGCCTTGCCGATGGCCAGGGTGGCAACCGGAATGCCGGCCGGCATCTGCACGATCGACAGCAGGGAATCGACGCCCGAGAGCATCGACGACTGCACCGGCACGCCCAGGACCGGCAGGTGGGTCTTGGCCGCACACATGCCTGGCAAGTGGGCCGCGCCGCCGGCACCGGCGATGATCACCTCGATGCCACGCGCCTCAGCCTCTTCGGCGTACTGGAACAGCAGGTCCGGGGTGCGGTGGGCAGAGACCACTTTCACCTCGTAAGGGATGCCGAGCTTTTCCAGCATATCGGCGGTGTGGCTAAGGGTGGACCAATCGGACTTGGAGCCCATGATCACGCCAACCAGTGCACTCATCGTCGTGCCTCTTCTCTCTGGGCGCCCGCAGGCGCGTCAAAAAACAACAAGCCACGCAAAATGCGTGGCTTGAATGTACGAATTATGGCCAGGCGAACCGGCCGAAGGCCGCGCAGTATACCGAAAAAGCCGCACTAAACGCACTTTCGCCGACCACCTGTCATACAAAGTATTT
This sequence comes from Pseudomonas sp. CF161, assembly GCF_000416215.1. Taxonomy (NCBI): domain Bacteria; kingdom Pseudomonadati; phylum Pseudomonadota; class Gammaproteobacteria; order Pseudomonadales; family Pseudomonadaceae; genus Pseudomonas; species Pseudomonas sp. CF161. Next base: position 10,295 of record NZ_ATLP01000091.1, on the reverse strand, counting down.
CCACAGTAAAACCCCGATTTTATTGACCCCAAAGTCAGTTCATCCACCCCCCAAAAACCCCGTAGCCGCTGCCGAAGGAACGCGGCTGCGCTGGCCGGATCGGGCGCCGTTGGGTGTCAGGTAAATGAGGAGGTGTTTAGGCCCGAGCCTGCGGCAGCAGCTACAGATTGATGCCATGGCGCGTTGGGGACAGGCAAAAAAAAGGGCCTGGAGAGTGATCTCCAAGCCCTCAAAAGGTGAGAGGTGTCTAGTCCCTCGACCTGGTGAGCGGTGTTGCGTCGGTTACGCCTTCAGCGGAACCAGACGGGGGGCAATCATGTTTTCCGGGCGCAGGATGTCGGCGAGCATGGCTTCGTCGAGCAGGCCTTCTTCGCGCACCAGTTCCAGCACGCCGCGGCCGCTTTCAAGGGCGATACGGGCGATGCGGGTGGCGTTTTCGTAGCCGATGTACGGGTTCAGCGCGGTGACCAGGCCGATCGAGTGCTCGACCAGTTCGCGGCAGCGCTCTTCGTTGGCGGTGATGCCGACGATGCAGTGCTCGCGCAGCATGTCCATGGCGCGTTGCAGCAGGCGGATCGAGTCGAAGATCTTGAATGCGATCAGCGGCTCCATCACGTTCAGTTGCAGCTGGCCGCCTTCGGCCGCGATGGTCAGGGCCAGGTCGTTGCCGATGATCTGGAACGCCACCTGGTTGACCGCTTCCGGGATAACCGGGTTGACCTTGCCGGGCATGATCGAGCTGCCGGGCTGACGCGCTGGCAGGTTGATCTCGTTGATCCCGGTACGTGGGCCGCTGGACAGCAGGCGCAGGTCGTTGCAGATCTTCGACAGCTTGACCGCGGTGCGCTTGAGCATGCCGGAGAACAGCACGAAGGCGCCCATGTCGGAGGTGGCTTCGATCAGGTCGGCGGCCGGCACCAGCGGGTGACCGCTGATGGTTGCCAGGCGCTGTACGGCCAGGTGCTGGTAACGCGGGTCGGCGTTGATGCCGGTACCGATGGCGGTGCCGCCCAGGTTGACTTCGGTCAGCAGCTCCGGAGCCAGGGTCTTCAGGCGTGCCAGGTCTTCACCCAGGGTGGTGGCGAAGGCGCGGAATTCCTGGCCGAGGGTCATCGGCACGGCGTCTTGCAGCTGGGTGCGGCCCATCTTCAGGACGTGGTTGAATTCTTGACCCTTGGCTGCGAACGCCTGGATCAGGCTGTCGAGGCTGGCGAGCATGGCGTCGTGGCCCAGCAGCAGACCCAGGCGGATCGCGGTCGGGTAGGCGTCGTTGGTCGACTGCGCCATGTTCACGTCGTTGTTCGGGTGCAGGTACTGGTACTCGCCCTTGCTGTGGCCCATGGCCTCCAGCGCGATGTTGGCGATGACTTCGTTGGCATTCATGTTGGTCGAAGTGCCAGCGCCGCCTTGAATCATGTCCACCACGAACTCTTCGTGGAAATCGCCGCGGATCAGACGGGCACAGGCTTCGCTGATGGCAGCGTGCTTGGCTTCACTCAGATGACCCAGCTCGCGGTTAGCGTCAGCGGCGGCCTGCTTGACCATCGCCAGGCCGACAACCAGCTTGGGGTAGTGCGAAATCGGAACGCCAGAGAGACGGAAGTTATTCACCGCTCGCAGGGTCTGGATGCCGTAATACGCTTGAGCCGGTACTTCGAGTACGCCAAGCAGGTCTTTTTCTGTGCGGAATGATGCAGCGGAGGACATGATAGAAATCATCTCAATATGGACCCGGTCTGTGCCGGAACGCTTCGAATGCTAGGCCTACAGGCAATTTAGGGCCAATGCTGTTAAACACTGCCCTATGCATAAACGGCATAATGCCCATGTGACGCCGCGTGTGCGGCGAGCGTGTGACCTAAAATGGTGCGTGTCCGGGAGGACGTGATGAATCTGGAAAGCAAATGGCTCGAGGACTTCAGTGCCCTGGCCGCCACCCGCAGCTTCTCGCAGGCCGCCGAACGGCGCTTCGTGACCCAGCCCGCCTTCAGCCGACGGATCCGCAGCCTGGAGTCGGCGCTGGGCCTGACCCTGGTCAACCGCTCCCGCACGCCCATCGAGCTGACGGCCGCCGGGCAGCTGTTCCTGGTGACCGCGCGCACCGTGGTCGAGCAACTGGGTGAAGTGCTGCGGCATTTGCATCACCTGGAAGGCGGCCAGGGCGAGGTGATGCAGGTCGCGGCCGCGCACTCCCTGGCGCTGGGGTTCTTCCCGCGCTGGATCGCGCAACTGCGCAACGAAGGCCTGAACATCGCCACGCGGCTGGTGGCGACCAACGTCGGCGACGCGGTGCATGCCCTGCGTGAAGGCGGTTGCGACCTGATGCTGGCCTTCTATGACCCGGACGCCGCCATGCAGATGGACTCGGAAATCTTCCCCTCGCTGCACCTGGGCCACACCGAAATGCTCCCGGTGTGCGCCGCCGGGCCGGACGGCCAGCCGCTGTTCGACCTTGAGGGCGAAGCCAGCGTGCCGCTGCTGGCCTACAGCGCCGGGGCCTTTCTCGGGCGCTCGGTGAACATGCTGCTGCGCCAGCGCGCGCTGCGTTTTACCACGGTGTACGAAACCGCCATGGCCGACAGCCTGAAAAGCATGGCCCTCGAAGGCCTGGGCATCGCCTGGGTGCCCCAATTGAGCGTGCGGGCCGAACTGGCGCGCGGCGAGCTGGTGATCTGTGGCGGTCCGCAATGGCATGTGCCGCTGGAGATTCGCCTGTACCGCTGCGCCCTGGTGCGCAAGGCCAACGTGCGCCTGCTGTGGCGCAAGCTCGAAGGCGGCGCGGCGCAAAACACCACCAGCGCCTGAGTGCGACGCCTGGCGCCCCGTGACCCCAGGGGCGCTGAAAGACACCAGCACCAACCAACGCGCAAACACGTAAACTGCCGCCCTGATCAGGTAACGGACGCCGGTTTGAACACCATGGAATTGCAGTTCAGCATCACCCCCGCCCACACCGCCGCCAGAATCGCCCCACAGCTGGCGCGCGAAATGCAGCAGCACGACCAGCACATGGGCAAGGTCACTCAGCTGCAGAATCGGCTGGCCGCCCGCCTTGTCCCGGGCCTGGTCACGGCCCTGGCGTTTGCACTGCCGCTGGCCGGCGGCCTGGCCGCGATTTACTTCCCGCAGCGCGTGTTCAGCGCTGAAAAAATCATCGCCATGCTGCTGTTCGGCCTGATCTACGGGCTGGGCTGGTGGCTTTTTTCCCGCCGCTGGCTCAAGCGCCTGCAAGACAACATCAACCTCAAGCCGATCCCGTCAGGCACGCCTTTGCGCGGGCTCAACCAACGCCTGGTGGAGGCCAAGCTGCGGATTCCACTCAAGGCCAGCGAAGGCGCCTATCGCCTGCTGCTCGACGACCAGGGCTTCACCCTGACCCACGCCAATGGCGCCACGGGCGGGCTGGCCTGGGAGCAGGTCGCGCACCTTGCGCAAAGCCCCGATTTCTATTGCCTGGCGAGCGCCGACCTGCACCGCCAGGGCAAGGCCTACAACATCCCCAAGCACAGCGACCTGATGGACCCCGACGAATACCAGCAGGGCATCGCGCTGCTGCTGGAAAAATGCCCGGTGGCCCTTGAGCCGACTTGATCCCCCCTTGCCTTGCCGCCATTGGCGCGCGGTCCGACCGCCCACACACGGAACCTGAATGCACACATCACAGCCTTCGCCCCTGCCCTCCAGAGCCGTGGCCATCCTCGGCACCGGGCACGCCCTGCCCGAGCGGATCGTCACCAGTGCCGAACTGGATAGCCAAATGGGTCTGGCAACCGGCAGCGTGGCGCGCATCAGCGGCGTGCTGCAGCGGCATGTCGCCAGTTGCGCAGACAACGCCGCCAGCCTGGGGGCCAGCGCGGCGCGCCGGGCACTGCTGGCGGCGGGAGTCGAACTGGAGCAACTGGACCTGGTGGTCTGTGCCAGCGGCACCCAGGACCAGGGCATGCCGTGCAATGCCGCGCTGCTGCACCGCGAGCTGGGCCTGGGCCAGTCAGGTATCCCGGCCCTGGACATCAACGCCAGTTGCCTGGGGTTCATTGCCGCCCTCGACACCCTGTCCTGGCCGCTGATTGCCGGGCAGTACCGACGCATCCTGCTGGTCTGCGCCGACATCGCCTCCTGCGGGCTGGACTGGCAGCAGGTCGAAGTCAGCGGCATCTTTGGCGATGGGGCCGCCGCCGTGGTATTGGGCACCAGCGACGCCGGGCCGAAGATCCTCGCCTCGCGCCTCAAGACCTTTTCCGAAGGCGCCGAGCTGTGCCAGATCCGCGCCGGCGGTTCGCGTTATCACCCGCGACGCATCGATGAACCCTTCGAGCCCCTGACCAGTTTTTCGATGCAGGGCAAAGGCGTGTTCCGCCTCGCCGCCAAACACCTGCCGAACCTGTTGGCAGAGCTGCTGAGCCAGGCCGGCCTGCAGCAAGGGCAGATCGACTGGGTGATTCCGCACCAGGCCAGCCAGCAGGCGATGCAGCACGCGGCCCGGCGCCTGGGGTTCGACTCGCGGCAGGTGATCGACATCTTTGCCCGGCACGGCAATCAGGTTGCGGCCTCCCTGCCCACGGCCCTCGACATTGCGGTACGCGACGGACGCATCCAGCGCGGGCAACGGCTGCTGCTGATCGGCACCGGCGCGGGCCTGTCCCTCGGCGGCATGATCCTGGAGTACTGATGAAAGTCCTGGTCACTGGCGGCAGCGGGTTTATCGGCAGGCATCTGGTGTGGCGGCTGGCGGCCGAAGGCTGCGAGGTGCTGTTCAGCGGACGCAATGCCCAGGCCGCCGCCGAAGTCATGGCCTTGAGCCCGGCGCCCGTGCGCTGGCTGGCCCTGGACCATGGCAGCCCCCAGGCCGAGGCGCTGCTGGCCGACGCCAGCCGGGGTTGCGACGCCATGGTGCATTGCGCGGCGCTGTCTTCGCCCTGGGGGTCGCCCCAGGCCTTTGCCCAGGCCAACCTCGACTCCACCGCCGAGGTGATCAACGCCTGCCGCGTCAATCAGGTGCGGCGCCTGGTGCACCTGTCGACGCCGAGCCTGTACTTCGACTTTCGCGACCGCCTGGGCATTCGCGAGGACCAGCCGCTGCCGCCCCCGGTGAATGACTACGCCCGCAGCAAGGCCCAGGCCGAAGTGCTGCTGGGCCAGGCCGGGCTTGACGAATGCGTGATCCTGCGACCACGGGCGGTGTTCGGCCCCTGGGACGCGACCCTGATGCCGCGCCTGCTGCGGGTGATGCAGCGCGGGGCAATTCCGCTGATGCGCGGCGGCCGGGCGCAACTGGACCTGACCTGCGTCGACAACCTGGTGCAGGCGGTGTGGCTGGCCCTGACCCGGCCGCTGCCCCGTGCGCTGTGCATCTACAACCTGAGCAACGGCACGCCGCTGAGTTTCAAGGAACTGCTGGAGAAAATGGCCCGCCAATTCGACCTGCCCCTGCGCACCCGCCGCCTGCCCTGGCCCCTGGTGCACGCCGTGGCGCACCTGCTGGAGCTCAAGGCGCGCCTGGGCAACGGCGACGAGCCGCTGATCACCCGCTACGGCGCCGGGGTCCTGGCCTTCAGCCAGACCCTGGACATCAGCGCGATCCAGCGCGAGCTGGGCTACCGCCCGGTCATCAGCCAGGAACAGGGCATCGCCCAGCACGCCCAATGGTGGCTGGCACAGCAGAGGCAACAACCATGAGCCGCCGCGTTAGCTTGAAGATCCTGCGGGCCGGCTGGTGCCAGCACCTGGAATGCATGGCCGACCGTGGCGGGCGCCTGGCGCCGGTGCAGTTTCCGGCCTTGTGCGGGCTGATCCAGCACCCGGACCACGGCTGGATGCTGTACGACACCGGCTACGCCGAGCACTTCTTCCAGGCCACCCGCGCCCTGCCAGAACGCCTGTACCGCAGCGCGGTGCCGGTGCAGTTGCCAGTGGTGGAACAGCTTGGGGCCCAGTTGCATGAGCTGGGCATCGGCCCGGCGGATATCCGCTACGTGATCATTTCCCACTTCCACGCCGACCATATCGCCGGCCTGAAGGACTTCAGCAATGCCCGTTTCATCGCCCTGGAAGCCGATTACCGGCATATTGACAGCCTGCGCGGCCAGCGTTGGCGAGCCACCCTCGGCGGGCACTTGCCGGGGTTGCTGCCGGACGACTTCAACGCCCGCCTGAACCTGGCCGAAGCCAGCCCCAGCTGCGAGTTGCCGACGTGGATGGCGCCGTTCGAACGCGGCCTGGACCTGTTCGGCGATGCCAGCCTGATCGGCGTGCCGCTGCCCGGGCACAGCGAGGGCCAACTGGGTCTGTTCATCCCCGATGCCCAGGGGCGGCCGGTGTTCCTGGTGGCCGACGCCTGCTGGTCGGTGCCGGCCTGCCGCGCCAATCGCCTGCCGGCGGCGCCGGCGCTGTGGTTTTCCAGCGCCGATCAAGGGCAATACCGACGCACCTACAGCGGTCTGGGCCAGTTGCTCCGGCGCGAACCGGCGGTGGCGGTGCTGCCGTCCCATTGCACCCGGGCCTGGGAGGCGTTCGTCGATGAACAGTGAGCGCCTGCTGAGTACGCTGCGCAGCGTGGGTTCCTTCATCCTCAGCCGCTACGGCCTGCAATTTCGCCGGCGCGACCGGCTGGAAGCCTGGCAGGCCAGGCGCCTGGCGCATTTCATGGCCCGGGTCATGCCTCAGGCCCGAGGCTTCAGCCCCCTGCCGGCGGCAACCCTCGACCGCCTGCCATTGATGGACAAGGCCACGCTGATGGGCGACTTCGCGGCCTACAACACCCGCGACCTGAGCCTGGAGCAGGTGCTGCCGCTGGCGGTCCAGGCCGAGCAGTCGCGGGACTTCAGCCCGACGCTGGGGGATATCACCGTCGGCCTGTCCAGCGGTACGTCGGGGGCCCAGGGGGTGTTTCTGGTGAGCAGCGTCGAGCGCCAGCGCTGGGCCGGTATCCTGCTGGCGCGGACCCTGCCCCGGGCGCTGTTGCCACGGTTACTGTGCCCGTGGCTGGCACCGCTGCGGATTGCCTTCTTCCTGCGGGCCAACAGCCGCCTGTACACCACCCTGGCCAGTCGCCGTATCGACTTTGCCTTTCACGACCTGACCCTGGGCCTGGCGCCGTCCTTCGAACAGTTGAACCAGCAGGATCCGGATGTGCTGGTGGCCCCGGCCACCGTGCTGCGCGGCTTGGCCCAGGCGGCCCTGGCCGGGCAGCTGCGGATTCGCCCACGGCACATTTTGTCGGTGGCCGAGGTGCTGGAAAGCGCCGACGCCGAGGCGGTATTCGCCGCGTTCGGGCGCCAGCCGCAGCAGATCTATCAGGCCAGCGAGGGCTTTCTCGGCTACACCTGCGAGGCCGGGACCCTGCACCTCAACGAGAGCCACCTGCATATCGAGCCGCAATGGCTGGATGCCGCGCAGACGCGTTTTCAGCCGATCATCACCGACTTTTCCCGGCGCACGCAGATGATCGTGCGCTACCGCCTCAACGATATTCTGCGAGTCGCTGCGGCGCCCTGCCCCTGCGGCCGCGCCGAGCGCGCCATCGCGGCGGTAGAGGGCCGAGCCGATGAAATCCTCTGGCTGCCGAGCCTCGATGGCCGGCAATTGCGAGCCCTGTATCCCGACGTGCTGCGCCGTGGCCTGCTGATGCTCGGCTCGGCCCTGGAGGAATATGAAATTCGCCAGCAGGGCCTGACCTGGCACATCAACCTGCGCACCCGGGAGCTTTACCCTGAGGTCTGCCAGCGCCTGGCCGAGGCCCTGCACCAGCTGTGCGCCGAGCAGCACCTGAGCCCGCCAGGCCTGAGCTTCGGCCACTGGCAGGCGCCGCCGCCCCAGGCCAAGCGGCGCCGGATCCAGATGCTGCAACCACCCGAGGGCTTGCCATGCATGTACTGATTCTCGGCGCCCGCGCCCCGGCGTGCCTGGAGTGGGCGCGGGCGTTCCAGCACGCCGGCTGGACCGTCACGGTGGCCGATTCCCTGGCCCAGCCCTTGAGCCGCTTCAGCCGCGCCGCCGAACACTTCGTGCGCCTGCCGGAACCCAAAGCCAACCCCCAGGCCTGGATCGACGCCCTGGCCACGCTTATCCGCCAGCAATCGGTGGACCTGCTGCTGCCGACCTGCGAAGAGGTGTTCTACCTGGCTCACGGCCTGGAGCGCCTGCGCCCGCTGTGCCGGGTGTTCACCAGCGACTTCGACCTGCTGCACCGTCTGCACCACAAGGGCGATTTCGCCGCCATGACTCAGGGCTGGGCCGTGGCAGCGCCGCCGACCCAGGTGCTGCATGACCTGGCGGCATTGCAGGCCTTGGCCGCCGAGGGCGAGAACCTGGTGCTCAAGCCGGCGTATTCGCGCTTCGCCTCCCAGACCCTGATCCGCCCGAGCGCGGCGCAACTGGCCAAGGTCCGGCCCAGCGCCGAAGCGCCCTGGGTCGCCCAGGATTTTGTCGCCGGCCAGGAATATTGCAGCTTCAGCGTGCTGGTGGACGGCCAGTTGCGCGCCCACAGCTGCTATCAGCCGCAGTACCGGGTCGGGCGTGGGTCCGGGATCTATTTCCAGGCCTGCGCGCCGCTGCCGATTCGCGCCTTCCTAGAGCAATTCGGCCGCGAAACCGGCTACACCGGCCAGGTGGGCTTCGACTTTATCGAGGATGCCCAGGGCCGTTTCCATGTCCTGGAGTGCAACCCCAGGGCCACCAGCGGCGTGCACCTGTTCGACGACCAGCGCTCGCAGCTGGTGGCGGCGTTGAGCGAGAACACCGGCGCAAACCCGCCACTCGAAGCCACCCTGGAGCCGCGCATGATCGCCCTGGCCATGCTGCTGTTGGCCGCCCCGCAACGGGCCTTGAGCCGCCCCTTCTGGAAGGACTACCAGCACGCGCGGGACGTGATCGTCCAGGATGGCGACCGCGGGCCACTGCTGGCCCAGGTGCTGAGCCTCGGCGAAATCATCGGCCGCGCCCTGACCCGCCGCTGCGGGCTGCTGGCCGCCTCCACCGCCGATATCGAGTGGAACGGCCAGCCCCTGGAGGCGCCGCGCCCATGAAGCTGCTGCTACCGGAACAATTGGCCCTGGAGCCACCAAGCCCAGGCGACAGCCACGCCCGGCAGTACGTGCGCACCTGCGCCGGCGGCGCGCTGATCGGCAACGTCAGCACCGCCCTGGCCCTGCTGGATACCGGCCGCCATCAGTTCCCGGTGAGCATCAACCACGGCCACGACCCTGTGGATAACTGCTACGTGGTCTCGCCCCAGACCGCCTACAGCGGCTACGCCCGGGAGGAGCTCCAGCGCCTGCGGCGGCCCTGGCTGGCCTGGCCCTTGAAGCTGCTGACCCAGGGCGTGGACCGGCTGCTGAGCGCGGCCAAGGTCGACCGCCTGGTGCAGGTCAACAACTGGCTGCTGTCGACCAACCTCTACCCGGCCGACTGGGACGGCGCCGAGCTGCCGGCGATCACCGACCTGCTGCGCCGGGCGTTTCCCGACCACGGCTTCGGCTTCCGCTCGCTCAACGACTTCAGCAACCTCGAACTGCGCAAGCGCCTGCAAGCCCTGGGCTACCTGGCCATTCCCAGCCGTCAGGTGTACCTGTTCGACGGCCGCGAAGGCGCGAATGCAGCCTTCCTGCGCCACCACAACACCCGCCTGGATGCCACCCTGCTGCGCCGCAGCCCTTATACGGTGGTGCCCGGCAGCCAATTGAACGAAGCCGACTTCCAGCGCATCGAGCAGCTGTACAACCTGCTCTACCTGGATAAATACAGCCGCCTCAACCCTCACTACAGCGCCCGATGGCTGCAACGCGGGCAGGCCGAAGGCTGGCTGGAACTGCGCGCCCTGCGCAACGCCGAAGGGCGCATCGACGGCGCCCTGGGCTGGTTCGCCAACAGCGCCCTGATCAGCACCCCCATCGTCGGCTACGACACCGCCCTGCCCCAGCGCGCCGGCCTGTACCGGCAACTGACCCGGCTGTGCCTGCAAGAAGCGGTGGACCGCCGGCAGGTGCTCAACTTCAGCTCCGGCGCCGCCGCCTTCAAGCGCCTGCGGGGCGGCGAACCGCAGATCGAATACAGCCTGATCCATGTCGCCCACCTGCCCTGGTCGCGGCGCCTGGTGTGGCAGTTGATGGGCCTGCTGCTGCAACGGATCGGCGTGCCCCTGATGAGGAAGCTCAAACTGTGAACAGTCACCCGGGCTGGTGGCCCGTCGCCCTGAGCCGGCAGCTGCAACGCCAACCCCTGGCCTGCACCCTGCACGGCGTGCCGCTGGTGCTGTTTCGCGACGCCGCCGGCGCCCCCGCCGTGTTGCCGGACCGCTG
>NZ_ATLP01000090.1:0-86140 GCF_000416215.1 Pseudomonas sp. CF161 | reverse complement strand
ATGCGCCGGGCAACTGGTCTCGGGGTCAGGCCTGGGCCCTGCTCGGCCTGGGGGTGGGGGCCGAGCTGTACGGCGCGCCATTCACTGCCGATGCCCAGCGCGCGGCCGCGTACTGGTTGCGCAGCCGAGCGTTGGCCGGGCCGGTCAATCGGTTGTATGAACCCCAGGGTGCGGATGATCCCTGCGCGGCGGCCATGGTCGCCCTGGCCCTGTTCGGGCTGGCGGCCACGGCGGCTGATGGCGAGGCCTTGCGCCAGCAGGCCGAGGCGCAATTGGCGGCGATCATTCGTGGGGGCGACTTTCAGCAGGGCTGCTTTGTCGGTCACTGCTACCGCACGGCGCCGGCCGTGGAGCAGAAGGTCGAAACCGCCTGTGGCAGTTTTTTCCTGCTGGCGGCGCTGCTGGCCTGGTCCGGGAAAATCGACCCCCGGTGGATCTGAAGCAGCGCTTCACCTGCGTGAAGCGCTGGGTCCGGCGGGTTTACAGGCGGAACACATTCACCTGCTGTTCGAGGTTGTGTGCCAACTGCTGCAGCGAGCGCGCGGTGGCGGTGGTTTCCTCCACGGCCTGGCTGTTCTGCTGGGACATCTGGGCGATGCGCTCGACGTTGCGCGCCACGTCCTGGCTGGCGGCGGTCTGTTCGCGCAGGGCCAGGGAAATCTGGTCCACCACCCGCACCACGCTGCCTGAAGACTGGCGGATATTGACGATGGCTTCCCCGGCCTGCTGCGCCAGTTCGACCCCGGTCTTCACCTGCTCCACCCCCACGTCCATCTGAGTCACGGCATCCCGGGTGCCGACCTGGATCTTCTTGATCATCTCGGTGATTTCCTGGGTCGAGTTGGCGGTGCGTTGCGCCAGCAGCCGTACTTCATCGGCCACCACGGCGAACCCGCGGCCCTGTTCGCCGGCGCGGGCGGCCTCGATGGCGGCGTTGAGCGCCAGCAGGTTGGTCTGCTCGGCGATGCCCTTGATCACGCTGACAATGCTGGAAATCTGCTCGGAGTGCTGGTCCAGTTCCGCGATCTGGGTTGCCGAGGACTGCACCGTGTCGGCAATCAGACGCATGCTGGCCAGGGTCTCCTGGATCACGCTGCCGCCTTCCTCGGACTGGCGCCCCGAGTCGCTGGACATGGCGTGGGCTTCGCCGGCGTTGTCGGCCACGTGGTTGATGCTGACCGTCAGTTCTTCCACCGTGGCCGCCATGGACGAGGCCGAGTGGGATTGTTCCTGGGCCGAGGCCGAGAGCTGGGTCGAGGCGCTGGAGATACTCTGGGACGCGGCCACCAGTTGATCGGCGCCTTGCTTGATGCCGGTGATCATGCTCCGCAGGCGCTCCTGCATCACGCCGAAGGCGCTGAGCAGGTTGCTGACTTCATCCTTGCCGCTGCTGGCGATGCTGCTGTCCAGGCGCCCGTCGGCGATCGCCTTGGCCACGTCCACCGCCTGGCGGAGGCGCCCCACCAGGTTCGACGACAGCGACCAGGCCACCAGCAGTGCCAGGACGGCCGCGGCCAGGCCGCCGCCGATCAGGATCACCAGGGCCGAGCGCTTGGCCTCGGCCATGGCGCTGGAGCGGCTCTCCAGCAGCCCTCGTTCGTCGTCGCGCAGTTCACTGATCAACTGGCGCATGCCATCCATCTTGGCCTTGTCGCGGCCGGCGGCGATCTGCTCGAGCAGCGCCGACAGCGGCTGGCTGCCGGCGGTCACCGCACGCCGCAGGTTGAGGTAGCTCTGGATATCGTCGCGCATCCACTGTTCGTGCAGGGCCTTGATGCGCTCCAGGCGCGACTGCTGCGCCGGGTTGTCGGCGGTGCTGCTCTTGATGCGGGCGTAGTACTCGGCGAAGGCCTTTTCACCGTCCTGCAGGGGTTGCAGGAAACTCTCCTGGCCGCTCAGGGCAAAACCGCGCACGCCGGTTTCGATATTGATCAGGCTGCGCAGCAGGGATCCGGATTCGTTCATCACTTCGTAGCTGTGGATGTTGCTTTTGACGCTGTTGCTGACCTGATCGAAGCCGCGCAACGCCGAGAGCACCAGGACCAGGATAATCAGCAGGACCAGGCCGAAACCTGCATACAGCTTTTGCGAAATGCTCAGATTGGAAAACATGGGAGGTGGTTCCTGAACCGTTGGCCGAAAGAGTCACAGGCGCTTGCCACAGGTGGCGCCGAGTGATGGCGTATTGATGTTTAAATGACATCGACGGTCGGACTAAAGCTGTACAAAAAAAGTTTCATGTACAGGTAATTTTAATTGCCGAATTGGCCGGCGCAGTTGTTTCAGCAGGTAACAGCAGGGGCGGCGGCTGGCGCAGGACGCGCTCGCCGCACGGGGGCGGCAGGGGCTGAAGCGAGGGGCTGAGGCCGTTGCCGCGGCGTCGAGGGGCGCGGCAACGGCAGCGGTTCAGCTGGATTGGGCGACGTGGTCGTCCGGCACATCGTCCAGGGCTTCTTCCTGCCCGGGCACTTCGGTCACCACGCTGAAATCACTGACTTCAATGGCGCCATGGCCATAACCCAGCAGGTGGAAGGAGAACGCCTTGCGCGACTCCGGGTTGGCGAAGCGGAAGTCCAGTTCCAGGGGCTGGTCCGGAGTCACCAGCATCTCGCCGTCCGGCAGGCCCAGTTGCACATCCTGCTCCAGCTCCTTGGCCTTGAGCAGGATGTAGGCGTTCTGTTGCGGGTCCAGGGAACGCACCTTGAGGCGCACGCTGGTCTGGGAGCCCTTGGGCATTTCCAGGTACTGGGCGCCGATCAGGTTGTCGGCCCAGTCATCCTTGATCTGCGCCTGCAATGGGATTACCGCCGGGCTGCCGAACTGGTAGTGCTGGTTCAACGGCGTGCGCAGCAGGGTGCCGTCCAGGGCCGTGGCCCGGGCGCTGATCAGGCGCGCGCGCTGGCCGCCGTACTGCCCCTGCAGGGTGGCGCGCTCGGCGATAAAGCCGGGGCTGGCGTAGTAGCGGCAGCGCTGCTGGAAGTCGCACTCGGTCAGGGTGCCCTGGCCGTCGTGGTAGCGCAGCTTGCCGTTGGTGTAGGACATGATCTCGCGCCCGCTGCTGTACTCGCGAAACAGCGAACGGCCGCTGAGGGCGGAGGGCACCGGCAAGGCGAAGTAGTCGAGGATCGACGCGCTCAGGTCCACGTGCCCGTAGACCCCGGACTTGATCTTCGGCAGTTGCGCCTGCTCCGGTGCCAGGGTCAGGTTGAACCCCCAGGAAGAGGCCAGGCGTACGCCGTCGATGCCGTGGGACTCGTCCGAGGTGATCACCACCAGGGTGTCCTTGAGCACGCCTTTGCGTTCCAGGCCGCTGAGGAACTGTTCCAGGGCGTCATCCAGGTAACCCACGGCCGCCTGCTTGGGGCTGTCGTAGCGCTGCAGGTAGTCGTCGGGGGCCGAGTAGGGCTGGTGGGTGCCGACGGTGAGCAGGGTCAGCATCCAGGGCTTTTTCTGTTTTTTCAGCTGGCCGACGTAGTCCAGGGCGCCTTCGAAAAAGGCCTTGTCGTCCTTGCCCCAGGGAAATTCCAGGTAGTTGTCGTTCTTGAACCACTCCAGGCCGTGGGTCGCGGCAAAGCCGATGTGCGGCATGATCTGGTCCTTGGCCATGAACCGCAGGCCCGCACCCTGCAGGTAATGGGTGGCGAAGCCGTTCTTGCGCAGTTGGGCCGGCAGGCAGGCCAGGTTGCGCTCGCTCTGGGTGAGCATTTCCACACCCTTGGGCGTGCCGTTGTCGAGTTTGTCGTAGTCGCCGCAAAGCATGGCGTACAGGCCGCGAATGGTCTGGTGGCTGTGCAGCACGTAGTCCGGGGTGTTCATGCCGCGCTCGGCCCAGCGGCTGAGGTTGGGCATGAGGTTTTCCTGGTAGCTGCTGTGCAGCGCCTGGCGGTTGGCGCCGATGTAGGCCCCGGGGATGCCTTCCAGGGCAATGATCAAGACGTTGCGTGCCCGGCCCGGGGCTGCCAGCAGTTTTTCCCCTTGCAGGTCGAGCTGGGTCAGCCCGGCCATCTGCGGAGGGATATCGGCGATATCGCCTTCGAGCCAGTCTTCGGCGCGGGTCTGGAGTTCACCGACGCCCGCGGCCAGCAGTTGATGGGGCAGGTTGAACAGGCGCCACTGGTCAGCCTCGGACGGCTGCAGGTTCTGGGTGCCCCAATGGGCGATCAACAGCAGCACCGGCACGCAGCCGCTGTAGCGCGGCAAGGGCGGGGCGGCATGGGCCCGGCCGGCCCAGCGGGTGGCCAGCCACAGGCCCAGGGCCAGGAGCAGGGCGACGCCGATCCAGGGCTGGGACATGCCGCCGCCGGTGGAGTTGCCCAGAAATTGCGGGTCGATCAGGTAGTGCAGGTCCGCCGGCGTCGGCAACCGGCCGACAGCGGTGACCAGCTCGGCGCTGGACAGGGTAAACAGGCTCCACACCAGCAGCACCGGCAGCGCCAGCCACCACGGCCGGCGATGCAGCGTGACCACCAGCAGGCTGCCGATGGCCAGGTCGGAGACGTAGCCCAGGGGTTCGGACCAGCCCAGCACGGCGCGCAGGACCAGGGGCAGGATCAGCACCCAGCCGATCAGGGCGATCAGCGCGGCGCGGGGGTGTTGCAACCCGTGACGGATGAAATTCACAAAGAGGGTTCCAGTCATTAAGCGGTCATAAAAGTGTGCGCGATGTTACCGGGCTACGAGGGCAAAGGGGGGATATTCCCGGCCACGCAGGTGTTGGCGAATGCTTCGCCGGGGGTGCAAGTGGCCTGCATGCCGCGCACTGCAAGCCCTGGCGCCCAGACAGGGCGCGGACGCTGAGCGGGTGAATCGGGGTGAATAACTGTTTCAGGCTGTTAAAGGGCGCCATACGCCGCTGCCGAGGCACGAGGCTGCGCTGGCCTTGGACGGCGCTGGAGGTTGCTCAGGTATATCTTCAGCGCCGATAAGGGCCAGCGTCCGAACGCGGCCCGAACCTGCGGCAGCGGCTACAGGCTATTCGCCACGAATGTATTGCTCCAACTGGCGAATCAGGTCGGCCTGTTCGGCGATGGCTTCCTTGACCAGGTCGCCGATGGACAGCAGGCCCAGCAACTGCCCGTTCTCCACCACCGGCAAGTGCCGCAGGTGGCTGTCGGTCATGATGCCCATGCAGGTGTCGACGCTCTGGTGCGAGTCCACGGTAATCACCGGCGAACTCATGATCGCGCTGACCGGGGTGCCCACCGAGGAGCGCCCGTGCAACACCAGTTTGCGCGCATAGTCGCGCTCACTGATGACCCCCACGACCACGCCGTTTTCCAGGACCGGCAGGGCGCCGACGTTTTTTTCCGCCATCAGCATCAGGGCCTCCAGCACCATCTGGTGGGGCGCGATGGTGTGGACTTTCTGGTTGTGTTGGGCCTTCAGCTTGAGTACTTGCGCGACGCTCTTCATGGGGCGCTCCTGTTGTTGTGCCTGAGGCGACGACGCATCGCCCGCAGGGGTTCTTACAGAATCGTAGAGACTGGCCCAACCGGCAAGGCTGAATGCGTCGCGCAAACACGAAAAAACGCCGTACCCCGGCTGTTTTTACCCAATAGCCCAAAGATCGGCGCTTTTAGCCGTTCATCGCCCCTGCCCGCTGCTGAAGCGCTGCAAGCTGAAGGCGCTCAGGTCCACCTCGCTGCGGCCATCGACACACTGTTGGGCCAGGGCTTCGCCGATGGCCGCCGAGTGCTTGAAGCCATGTCCGGAGCAGGCGCTGACCACCGTGACATTGGCCAGGCGCGGGTGCTGGTCGATGATAAAACCCGAATCCGGGGTCACGGTGTAGGCGCAGACCGCCGACTTCACCAACTGCGGGGTCACCCCGGTGAAATTGACCGCCACCAGTTGGCGGTACATCTGCTCGGCCTCGGCGCGGCTGACCTGGCGATCCAGGGTGTCCGGCAGCGAGGTGGCGCTGTACTGCTCGGTGGCGATTTTCATGCTGCCTTCCCCGGGAACCGGCGGAAAGCCGTAGCAGGTCTCGGCCTCGCTGGCGCCGTGGATGATAAAACTCGGCGAGCACGGGGCGAAGGGCGTCGGCTCCTCGAGCTTGAACCAATACAGGGTTTGCCGGCAGACCCGCAGCAACTGATCGAAGGGCGCCCCCAGCAGCTCGCTCGACCACATGCCGGCACAGACAATCGCCTTGCCCGCCGTCACGCTGCGGCCTTGGCTGGTGATCCGCACCAGACCGTCTTCGTTGGCCAGCGCGGTCACGGTTTCGCCGCCGATCCAGGTCGCCCCGAGAGCCTGGGCGCGGGTCAGTTGTGCCTCGATGCAACGTTCGGGGCGCACATAACCGCCGCCGGGTTCGAAGTAGCCCAGGGCACTGTCGTGGATCGGCGCGAACTGCGGGAACCGCTGGCGAATCTGCGCCGCGTCCAGCACCTCATGCTCGATGCCGTTGCGCCGCGCCAGCTCGATGCTGTGTTCGGTGAAGTCCGCAGCGCCGTCGGCGGCGGGCGCAGTGGCGCTGGAGGTCATCACCAGCACCCCGCACTGTTCGAACAGCTGCACATCCAGCTCGCTTTCCAGCTCGCGCCAGATCTGCTGCGAGCGTATCGCCAGCGGCACATAGGCCGCGCCTTCGCCCACCGCCTGGCGGGTGATGCGCGTGTCGCCGTGGCTGGAACCCAGGTCGTGGGGCGGGGCGAATCGGTCGATGCCGAGCACCTTCACCCCACGCTTGGCCAGTTGGTAAAGGGTGGCGGCGCCCATGGCGCCCAGGCCTACGACAACAACATCGAAATCGGGTGTATGCACGGCAAAAATCCTTGGAGAGGGAGGTTCAGCGGCGATTGATGGCGGACAGGGTGATGGGCGCGATGATCCGGTGAAACGGCGCCACCGGCAGCATGTACAGGCGCCCCAGCCAGTTGTGCGGGTGCACCACGGTGGACAGCACCAACGGGCGCAGGCCGTCGGCAGTCAGGGGCAGAAGGTTCAGCGACAGGTGCACATCCAGATGCTTGTCGCGGTCCACCACCAGCACCTCGTCGGGGCGCTGGGAGATCAGGGTGAAGATGCCGACCCGAGCGCCAGGCTGGTAATCCTCGTCGGGGCGCGACAGGTCGATACGGGTCAGGCGCCCCAGGTCCTTGAGGCCGAACAGCTGCACCACGCGATTGCGCAGGCTCATCAGGTGGTCGATCCAGGCCGGGGTCTGGCTCATCAGGTTCAGCACATGGCGCAGGGCGGTGCGTTCGGGATCAGTTGCCAGGGTCTGGCGGCAATCGATGAACGTCGCGCCGGGGGCGATGCCGGCGATGCTGGAGTCACTGGGCAGCGAGCAAGGGTGAACGGGTGACTTCATCGGTACGGCTCCCTGAAAAATGGCGGCGTTGGGCTTCATGCCCCTGCGCCATGGCAGAAGCGGGGAAAAATACCACTTCTGCGGGCTGGCAGCTTGCGCGGGCTAGGGCGCAATCTCCTTCGCCAGCGGTTTGCCTCGGGCCTGGGGCTCGGCGTTGTGCACCAGCAACTGACCGAACGCCTCGGCCGCCGCGCTCTTCTCGCCGCTGCTCCAGGCCAGCAGGAAGCGTGCCCCGGGCAGCGTCGGCAGGCCGTATTCGCCGTCGACCATGCGCAGGCCCGGGCGCAGGTCGCTGGCCATCTGCACGGTCACCCCGAGGCCGGCGAGCACCGCATTGCGGATGCCTTCCTGGCTTGGCGAGCTGAACGCCAGGTGCCAGCTGCCGGCGCTTGTGCCCAGGGCGTCGAGGCCGATCTGCCGGTTGACGCAGGGGGCCGGCGCCAGGGCCAGGGGCAGGGAGGCCCCCGGGGCCAGGTCGAAGTGCTCGGCGGCGACCCAGACGAAGCGGGCGCTGCGCAGCACTTCGCCGCTGTCGCGCTGCCCGGTTTCCGAGAGCACCACCGCCAGGTCCAGTTCCCCGGCCTTGAGCATTTTGCGCAGGTCGAGGTAGGTGCCGACGCTGACGTCCAGGCGCACCTCGGGAAAGGCCCGGGAGAACTGGCAAAGCAGCGGCGGCAGGCGCTCGCCCATAAAGGTCTCGGGGACGCCGAAGCGCACCACGCCGCCCAGTCGCGAAGGCTGGAAGCGCCGGGCCAGGGCATCCAGGGAGGCGAGGATCTGCTGCGCATGCTGCAACACGTCCTGGCCGTCTTCGGTCAGGCTCAGGCGCCGGGTGGTGCGCAGCAGCAGGGGCTGGCCCAGTTGCTCCTCCAGCCGGCGGATCTGATGGCTGACCGCCGACTGGGTGAGGTTCAGGCGTTTGCCGGCGCGGGTGAAGCCGCCGCACTCATGCACCGCGACCAAGGCCCGCAGCAGGGTGGGATCGATATTCAAGGCAGGCTGCCATTCATGATGGAAATTACTGGATCCTACAAAATTTAATCATTTCCGTCATCAAGCGCGCTTGCCCAGACTTGAGCCCGCAGTCGCCAGCGGCTGCAACCTGCCGACCCTCTTTCTGGAACCCACTCGATGCCACCATCCCCTTTATCCAACCCCCTGGCCCTGGCGGCGGTCTGCCTGGCCGCGCTGATGTTCGGCCTGGAAATCTCCAGCGTGCCGGTGATTCTCCCGGCCCTGGAAAGCCGTCTGCAGGGTGATTTCAAGGACCTGCAATGGATCATGAACGCCTACACCATCGCCTGCACCGTGGTGCTGATGGCCACCGGCGCCCTGGCCGACCGCTTCGGGCGCAAGCGGGTGTTTGTGCTGAGCATCCTGGCCTTCGGCTTGGCCTCGTTGCTCTGCGGCCTGGCGCAGGACGTTAACCTGCTGATTGCCGGTCGCGCGCTTCAGGGGCTGGCCGGTGGCGCGATGCTGATCACCCAGGTGGCGATCCTGTCCCAGCAGTTTCACCAGGGACCGGAGCGCAGCCGCGCCTTCGCCGCCTGGGGCATGGTGTTCGGCATCGGCCTGGGGTTTGGGCCGATCATCGGTGGGGTGATCCTGGCGCTGTCCAGTTGGCCGTGGATCTTCCTGGTGCACGGGCCCCTGGCGCTGCTGACCCTGGGGCTGGCCCTGGGCGGGGTGGAGGAATCGCGCCAGGCCCAAGCCGGCAAGCTGGATGGCGCGGGGATTGTGCTGCTGTCCCTGGCGGTGTTCGGCCTGGTGTTTCTCCTGACCCAGGGCTCGAGCCTGAGCCGCTCCGACGCCGTGCTCATGGTCCTGGCGACCCTGGCCTGTTGCGCCGCCTTTGTCCGCGCCGAGCGCCGCAGCCCGCAACCGATGTTCGCGCGGGAGGTGTTGCGCAACCGGCGCTTCTGCGGGGCGTTGCTGGGGTCCATGGGCATGAACTTCAGTTTCTGGCCTTTCATGATTTACCTGCCGATCTACTTTCACAGCGCCCTGGGCTACGACAGCCTGCACAGCGGCCTGGCGTTGCTGGCCTACACCTTGCCGACCCTGGTCTTTCCTCCGGTGGGCGAGCGCCTGGCCCTGCGCTTTGAACCGGGACGGGTGATCCCCCTGGGGTTGTCTTGCATCGGCCTGGGGTTTGTGGCGATGTACGGCGCCAGCCAGTGGGCGGCGGTCAATGGCCTGGCGATACTGCCCGGCGCGCTGCTGGCGGGGATCGGCCTGGGCATCAGCAATACCCCGGTCACCAACACCACCACCGGTTCGGTGCCTGCCGAGCGTGCGGGCATGGCCTCGGGCATCGACATGAGCGCGCGGATGATTTCCCTGGCGCTGAATATCGCCTTGATGGGCCTGATCCTGGTGGCCGGGGTCGGCGCCTATCTGCAGCGTCACTTGAGCGGTGCGCTGGATGCCGGGCACGTGCGCCTGTGGGCGGAACAGATCGCCGCCGGCCAGGGTGCGCTTGAGGGTTTGCCGTGGCTGGCCGGCGGTTCGGCGCAGGCGGCTCTGGCCCATGGCTTTGGCTGGGTGATGCTGTACGGCGGCTTGAGTGTCTGCGGGCTGGCGCTGTTCAGCGTGCTGACCTTCGCTCCCTGGCGGCGCCGGCAGTTGGGCAGCGCCAGCTGAACGCAAAAAAGGCGCCCGAACCGGCCGTGTGAAAACCCAGTGGTGTTCACACGGCCGGCGAAGGCGCCAAGGGGTTCACCCCAACCGAGGGGGCCGGGTGAAGCCGTTCGCAGCAAAGGTCGCGGTGGTAAGGCGCGACGGGAACGGAAGTCAGGGGCGCGCCGAGTCGTGGCGCGCCAGGATTATTTGCCGAGCTTGACCTTGGTCCAGCCACGGGTCATCAGGCGCTGCACGCTGATCGGCTGGTCGGGGATCGCGTACAGGGTGGCGAGCACGTCCTGGGGCGGGTAGGACGCCGGGTCGTTGCGGATCGCCTCGTCCACCAGGGGCGTGGCCGCCGCGTTGGCGTTGCTGTAGCCGACGCTGTTGGTGACCTCGGCGATGATGTCCGGGCGCAGCAGAAAGTTCATGAAGGCATAGGCGTTGTCGACGTTGCTCGCGTCCCGGGGGATGGCCACCATGTCGTAGAAGCTGCCGGCGCCTTCCTTGGGAATGCTGTAGTCGATCTTCACCCCGTTGTTGGCTTCTTCAGCCCGGGCGCGGGCTTGCAGCACATCGCCGGAGTAGCCCACGGCCACGCAGATATTGCCGTTGGCCAGGTCCGAGATGTACTTGGACGAATGGAAGTACGCCACCGAAGGGCGGATCTTCATGAACACGTCCTGGGCCTGGGCGATCTGCTGTTTGTCCTGGGAGTTCACCGGGAAGCCCAGGTAGTGCAGGGCCGCCGGCAGCATTTCGGTCGGCGAGTCGAGGAAGCTGATGCCGCAGGCCTTGAGCTTCTCGGCGTTCTCGGGTTTGAACAGCAGGTCCCAGGTGTTCAGCGGCGCGTCGGTGCCCAATGCCTGACGGACTTTTTCCGGGTTATAGCCAATGCCGATCGAGCCCCACATGTACGGGAAGGCATGGGCGTTGTCGGGGTCGCTGGCGGCGGCGTTTTTCAGCAGCACCGGGTTCAGGTTCTTCCAGTTGGGCAGCTTGGACTTGTCCAGGGGCTGGTAGACCCCGGCCTTGATCTGCTTGGCCAGGAAGCTGTTGGACGGGACCACGATGTCGTAGCCCGACTTGCCGGCCAGCAGCCGCGCTTCCAGGGTTTCATTGCTGTCGAAAACGTCGTAGGTGACGTGGATGCCCGTTTCGGCCTCGAACTTTTTCAGGGTGTCGGGGGCGATGTAGTCCGACCAGTTATAGACGCGCAGCACCTTGTCGTCGGCCTGGGCGCCGCCAGCCATGGCGCCCAACAGGGACAGTGTGAGCAGAGTCCTGCCAAACCTTTTCATGCATCCAACTCCATTTCTTGTTGTGGGGTAAAACGCGACGGCCTAGGCCGTCGCTGGCGTTCGTTGTGGCTGCTTGGGTTGCGCCTGCCAGGTTTCGCTGGCGGTCTGCTCCATGGCTTCCTGGATCGCCCGCTTGCGGTTGGCTTCGGCCTTGCGGCTGAAGTACCAGACCATGAAGGTCACCAGGGACACCGCCAGCAGAATCAGGCTGGCCACGGCGTTGATCTCCGGCTTGACCCCCAGGCGCACGGCGGAGAACACCTCCATCGGCAGGGTGGTGGAGCCGGGCCCGGAAACGAAACTGGCCAGTACCAGGTCATCCAGGGACAAGGCGAACGACATCATGCCGCCCGCCGCGAGCGAGGGCGCGATCATGGGGATTGTGATCAGGAAAAACACCTTGAATGGCCGTGCACCGAGGTCCATGGCGGCTTCTTCGATGGACAGGTCCAGCTCCCGCAGGCGTGCCGAGACCACCACCGCGACATAGGCGGCGCAGAACGTGGTGTGGGCGATCCAGATGGTCACCAGGCCGCGCTCCATGGGCCAGCCGATCATCTGCGCCATGGCCACGAACAGCAGCAACAGCGACAGGCCGGTGATCACTTCGGGCATTACCAGGGGCGCGGTCACCAGGCCGCCGAACAGGGTCCGGCCCTTGAAGCGGGTGACCCGGGTCAGCACGAACGCGGCCAGGGTGCCCAGGGCCACGGCGGCCACGGCGGTGTAGCAGGCAATCTCCAGGGAACGCGCCACCGAGCCCATCAGTTGGGTGTTGTCCAGCAGGCCCAGGTACCACTTGAACGACCAGCCGCCCCACACCGTCACCAGCTTGGAGGCGTTGAACGAGTAGATCACCAGAATCAGCATCGGCAGGTAGATGAACAACAAGCCGAGCACCAGCATCAGGGTCGAAAAACTGAAACGCTTCATGCCCGTGCCTCCATTTCTTTGGCCTGGCTGCGGTTGAACAGCAAGATGGGAATAATCAGGATCGCCAGCATCACCACCGCCAGGGCGGACGCCACCGGCCAGTCGCGGTTATTGAAGAACTCCTGCCACAGCACGCGGCCGATCATCAGGGTCTCCGGGCCGCCCAGCAGTTCCGGGATCACGAACTCGCCGACCACCGGGATGAACACCAGCATGCACCCGGCAACGATGCCGTTCTTGGCCAGGGGCACGGTGATTTTCCAGAAGTTGTTGAAGTTGCTCGAACCCAGGTCCGACGCCGCTTCCAGCAGGCTCTGGTCGTGCTTGACCAGGTTGGCGTAGAGCGGCAGCACCATGAACGGCAGGTAGGCGTAGACCACGCCGATGTACACCGCGGTGTTGGTGTTGAGGATCTCGATCGGGCTCGAAGTCAGGCCGCTCCACATCAGGAAGGCGTTGAGCAGGCCGTTGTTGCTGAGGATGCCCATCCAGGCATAGACGCGGATCAGGATCGCGGTCCAGGTCGGCATCATGATCAGCAGCAGCAACACGTTTTGCGCTTCCTTGCGCGCCTTGGAAATCGCGTAGGCCATGGGAAAGCCGATCGCCAGGCACATCAGGGTGCTGAGCAGGGCGATCTTCAGCGAACCCAGGTAGGCCGAGATGTACAACTCGTCGGCACCCAGCAGGGCGTAGTTGCCCAGGTTCAGCAGCACCTGGAGTTTCTGGTCGACGAAGCTGTAGATCTCCGAGTAGGGCGGAATCGCCACCGCCGCTTCGGAGAAGCTGATCTTCATCACCAGGAAGAACGGCAGCATGAAAAACAGGAACAGCCAGAGGAAGGGAATGCCTATCACCAGCTTGCGACCGCTGGGCAGCACACGGATCAACGCCTGATTGAAGGTGCTCATGGTCGACGTCCTCATGCCCGCAGTACCACGCCGCTGTCGTCTTCCCACCACACGTACACCGTGTCGTCCCAGGTCGGCCGGGCACCACGGCGTTCGGCGTTGGCCATGAACGACTGGACGATCTTGCCGCTCGGCAGCTCGACATAGAACACCGAGTGGCCGCCGAGGTAGGCGATGTCATGCACCTTGCCCTGGGACCAGTTGTAGCTGTTCTCGGGCTTGAGGGTGCTGACCAGCATTTTTTCCGGGCGGATGGCGTAGGTCACCGACTTGTCCTGCACCGAGGTGCTGACCCCATGGCCGACGTAGATCGGCTGTTCCAGCTCGGGGCAGTGGATGATGGCGTGGCCTTCGAGGTCTTCGACCACGGTGCCGTCGAAGGCATTCACGTTGCCGATGAACTCGCACACCAGGCGGCTCACCGGGGCTTCGTAGATGTCCACCGGGCTGCCGATCTGGGCGATCCAGCCCAGGTGCATGATGGCGATGCGCTGGGCCATGGTCATGGCCTCTTCCTGGTCGTGGGTCACCATCACGCAGGTCACGCCCACGCGTTCGATGATCTCCACCAGCTCCAGTTGCATCTGCGAGCGCAGCTTTTTATCCAGGGCGCCCATGGGTTCGTCCAGCAGCAGCAGTTTCGGGCGCTTGGCCAGGGAGCGGGCCAGGGCCACGCGCTGGCGCTGGCCGCCGGAGAGCTGGTGGGGTTTGCGCCGGGCGTACTGGGTCATGTGCACCAGCTTGAGCATTTCCTCGACCCGGGCCTCGATCTCGCTGGCCGGCAGGCGATCCTGCTTGAGGCCGAAGGCAATGTTCTGGGCCACGGTCATGTGCGGGAACAGGGCATAGGACTGGAACATCATGTTGATCGGCCGCTCATAGGGCGGCATATCGGTGATGTCCACGCCATCCAGCAGGATGCGGCCTTCGGTGGGCCGTTCGAAACCGGCGAGCATGCGCAGCAGGGTGGATTTGCCGGAACCGGAACCGCCCAGCAGGGCAAAGATTTCGCCCTGGTGGATCTCCAGGGACACATCGTCCACGGCCACGGTTTCATCGAACTTCTTGGTCACGCGGTCGATCTTCACCAGCACCTTTTGCGGTTGCTGATGACCTTCCAGAGCCTTGCGATAAATGCTGGAGGCGTTTGCCATGTGAAACTCCCAACAGGTCGTCGGGCCAATGCGGCCTGACTTAATAAGGTTGATTGCAAACCTGCACCGTCAGTGCTGTGCAGGTTTATTCGGCGCCGCCGTCCTGGCTGCCTGGCCTTGCTTGTTGTTGTTCGGGTGTTGCCGTTCACGCCGCACGACGGGCGCACAGCAGTGCGCGCGCCGGGTGGGCAGGGCGTGTCAATCGGTGACTCGGGTGCTTGCAGCCCTGTGCGGGCTGCCTTGGGTTACAGGCGCTGACGCTGCGCGGCACGTTGCCGGCAGGCATCGCCAAAGGCCTGGAAAATGCTCAGGTAGGCCGGGTTCGTCAGGACCTGCCATTCCGGGTGCCACTGCACGCCGAAGGCAAACGCCTGGCTGTGCTCCACGGAAACGGCTTCGATCAGGCCATCCGGGGCCACGGCCTCGACCCGCAGGCCGTCGCCCAGGCGGTCGATGCCCTGGCTGTGGATCGAGTTGACCTGGATCTCGCCGGCCAGGCCCATGGCCTCGAACGCACCGCCGGGCTGGATCGCCACCGGGTGCGCCGGGGCGTACTGGACTTCAAGGCGCGGGTCGTCGGCTTCGCGGTGGTCCATATAGCCCGGCAGCTCATGCACCTTCTGGTGCAGGCTGCCGCCAAAGGCCACGTTCATTTCCTGGAAGCCACGGCAGATACCGAGGACCGGCACGCCAGCCTCCACCGCCGCCCGCAGCAGGGGCAGGGTGGTGGCGTCGCGCTGCGGGTCATGGGCGGTGCCCGGCGCGCTGGGAGTGCCTTGATAGTGGAAGGGTTCGACATTGGAGGGCGAGCCGGTAAACAGCAGGCCATCGACGTAGCGCAGCAGATCCTTGATCTCGCAGAGGTCCGCCAGGGAAGGGATGATCACCGGCAGCCCCAGGGCCGCGACGCTGACAGCGCGCAAGTACTTGTCGCCGCTGACATGGTAGGGGTGCAGGCCAATCTCTTTGACGCACGCAGTAACACCGATCAATGGCTTGAGTGCCATTTTTATCACCTCGAAATTCACGCTGGAACGAGTTTTTCCAGAGCTTATCCTCGTTGATTTTAATTAACAACTTTCCTGTAAAAAATTATAAACACTGATCGCTGCGATCAGGCTGATTGGCGGGTGTGCGCCCTGTATTGGCCTGATTAGTGTCAATATAATTAACGAAATGCCCCGGGTGTTCGCTATTGACTTCACTTTGCCTTTCGGATTGACTGCTGTCACGAAACAGCTTTGAACATAATAATTAACACAATAGGTGCATCATGTCGGTCCCACTGCGTGCCGTTCAGCTCAACGAAGCCAACGCCTTTCTGAAGAAACACCCTGAGGTCCTGTACGTCGATCTGCTGATTGCAGACATGAACGGCGTGGTGCGCGGCAAGCGCATCGAACGCACCGCGCTGCACAAGGTGTACGAAAAAGGCATCAACCTCCCGGCCTCGTTGTTCGCCCTGGACATCAACGGCTCCACCGTGGAAAGCACTGGCCTGGGCCTGGACATCGGCGACTCCGACCGCATCTGCTACCCGATCCCCGACACCCTGAGCATCGAGCCCTGGCAGAAGCGCCCCACCGCGCAACTGTTGATGACCATGCATGAGCTCGAAGGCCAGCCGTTCTTCGCCGACCCGCGGGAAGTGCTGCGCCAGGTGGTGAGCAAGTTCGACGAACTGGGCCTGACCATCTGCGCCGCGTTCGAGCTGGAGTTCTACCTGATTGACCAGGACAACGTGAACGGCCGTCCGCAAGCGCCGCGCTCGCCTATCTCCGGCAAGCGCCCGCATTCGACCCAGGTCTACCTGATCGATGACCTCGACGAATACGTCGATTGCCTGCAAGACATCCTTGAAGGCGCGAAAGAGCAGGGCATCCCCGCCGACGCCATCGTCAAGGAAAGCGCCCCGGCGCAGTTCGAGGTCAACCTGCACCACGTCAGCGACCCGATCAAGGCCTGCGATTACGCGGTGCTGCTCAAGCGCCTGGTGAAAAACATCGCCTACGACCACGAGATGGACACCACCTTTATGGCCAAGCCCTACCCGGGCCAGGCCGGTAATGGCTTGCACGTGCACATCTCGATCCTCGACAAAAAGGGCAACAACATCTTCGCCAGCGAAGACCCGGAAACCAACGACGCCCTGCGCCACGCCATCGGCGGCGTGCTGGAAACCCTGCCGGCGCAGATGGCGTTCCTCTGCCCCAACGTCAACTCCTATCGCCGCTTCGGCGCGCAGTTCTATGTGCCGAACTCGCCAAGCTGGGGCATCGACAACCGCACCGTGGCCGTGCGCGTGCCGACCGGTTCGGCGGATGCCGTGCGTATCGAGCACCGGGTGGCCGGCGCCGACGCCAACCCTTATCTGCTGATGGCCTCGGTATTGGCCGGTATCCATCACGGCCTGACCAACAAGATCGAGCCGGGGGCGCCGGTCGAAGGCAACTCCTACGAGCAGAACGAGCAAAGCCTGCCCAACAACCTGCGTGATGCCCTGCGCGAGCTGGACGACAGCGAAGTCATGGCCAAGTACATCGACCCGCTGTACATCGACGTGTTTGTGGCGTGCAAGGAAAGCGAGCTGGCCGAGTTCGAGAATTCGATTTCCGACCTTGAGTACAACTGGTACCTGCACACGGTCTGACGGCCCTCCCACTTTTTGCGTTGAGCACTGCATATGACCAAGCATCGCAACGACTGGGAGCAGCACTTCCAGTCCCTGAGCCTTGAAGGCCGGGCCTTTATCGACGGCGAGTACCGCTGGGCCGAAAGCGGCGCGACCTTTGACAGCATCAGCCCGGTGGACGGGCGCTTTCTGGCCCAGGTCGCCAGCACCGATACCGCCGACGCCGATGCGGCGGTGGGCGCAGCACGCCGGGCGTTCGAGTCCGGGGTCTGGCGCTTGCAGGCGCCGGCGGCGCGCAAGCGGGTGCTGCTGCGGTTCGCCGAGCTGATCCTCGAGCACCAGGAAGAACTGGCGCTCCTGGAAACCCTGGACATGGGCAAGCCGATTGGCGACTCCATGGCCATCGACGTGCCGGCCACCGCCAACGCGATCCGCTGGAGCGCCGAGGCCATCGACAAGCTCTACGACGAAGTGGCGCCCACGCCCCACGACCAGTTGGGCCTGATCACGCGGGAACCCTGCGGCGTGGTGGCGGCCATCGTGCCGTGGAACTTCCCGATGATCATGGCCAGCTGGAAGTTCGCTCCGGCCCTGGCGGCGGGTAACTCGTTCATCCTCAAGCCTTCGGAAAAGTCGCCGCTGAGCGCCATTCGCCTGGCTCGGCTGGCCCTCGAGGCCGGCATTCCCCCGGGCGTGTTCAACGTGCTGCCGGGCTACGGCCACACCGTTGGCAAGGCTCTGGCCCTGCATATGGATGTGGACGTGCTGGCCTTTACCGGTTCCACCGGGGTGGCCAAGCAACTGCTGGCGTATTCCGGCCAGAGCAATATGAAGCGGGTGTGGCTGGAGGCCGGCGGCAAGAGCCCCAACGTGGTGTTCGCCGATGCCCCGGACCTGCGCGTCGCCGCAGAAGCGGCCGCGGCCGGGATCGCCTTCAACCAGGGCGAAGTCTGCGTGGCCGGTTCGCGGCTGCTGGTGCAGCGCTCGATCCGCGAGGCATTTATTCCGTTGCTGGTGCAAGCGCTCCAGGCCTGGAAGCCGGGGCATCCCCTGGACCCGGCGACCAAGGTCGGCGCGGTGGTCGATCAGCGGCAACTGGACAACGTGTTGCGCTATATCGAGATCGGCAAGGAGCAGGGCGCCCAGCTCTTGGTCGGCGGCCAGCGCACCCTGCAGGACACGGGTGGGCAGTACGTGGAGCCGACGATTTTCGACGGTGTGACCAACGCCATGACCATCGCCCGCGAAGAGATCTTCGGCCCGGTGTTGTCGCTGATCAGCTTCGACACCGAAGAAGAAGCGCTGGCGATCGCCAACGACAGCATCTTCGGCCTGGCGGCTGCGGTGTGGACCGCCAACCTCAGCCGCGCCCACCGCTTCGCCCGGGGCCTGCGCGCCGGCAGCGTGTGGGTCAACCAGTACGACGGCGGCGACATGACCGCGCCGTTCGGCGGCTTCAAACAGTCGGGCAATGGCCGCGACAAGTCGCTGCACGCCTTTGACAAGTACACCGAGCTCAAAGCCACCTGGATCAAGCTCTAAGCCCTAATAACAACGGCGATTGCCGGCCTGCGCCGGCCAGTCGTCCGGGAGTCCGAACCATGCAACCTCATGTAAACAGCTACTACGCCGCGACCCGCAACCACACCGGCGACTTCCCCGTGCTTGAAGAGCTGGTGGAGTGCGATGTCTGTGTCATTGGCGCCGGTTATACCGGCCTGTCGTCGGCGCTGTTCCTGGCTGAAGCCGGCTACAGCGTCACCGTGCTCGAAGCGGCCAAGGTCGGCTTTGGCGCCAGCGGGCGCAACGGCGGGCAACTGGTCAATTCCTACAGCCGTGACGTGGATGTGATCGAGCAGCGCTACGGCGAAAAGAGCGCCGAAATCCTCGGCAGCATGATGTTCGAAGGCGCCGATATCATTCGCCAGCGCATCCAGCACTACGACATCCAGTGCGACTACCGCCCGGGCGGGATCTTCGCCGCGCTGAACAAAAAGCAGCTCAAGGGCCTGGCTGAACAGAAAAGCAGCTGGGAGCGCTACGGCAACCGCAATCTGCAACTGCTCGACGCCCAGGACATGGCGCGTGAAGTGGGCTGCGAAAACTACGTTGGCGGCCTGTTGGACAAGCAGGGCGGCCACGTCCACCCGCTGAACCTGGCCCTGGGCGAAGCCAGCGCCATCATCGGCCTGGGCGGCAAGATCTTCGAGCAATCGGCGGCCGAGGAAATCACCTACGGCGAGCCCAACGTGGTGCGCACGGCCAAGGGCGTGGTCCGCGCCAAGTACCTGCTGATCGCCGGCAACGCCTACCTGCCGCAAAACCTCGACCCACGGGTGACCCGCAAAAGCATGCCTTGCGGCTCGCAGATCGTGGTCACCGAGCCGCTGTCGGAAAAAGTCGCGCGCAGCCTGATCACTCACAATTACTGCGTCGAAGACTGCAACTACCTGCTCGACTACTACCGCCTGACCGCTGACAACCGGCTGCTGTATGGCGGCGGCGTGGTCTATGGCGCCCGCGAGCCGGACGACATCGAACAACTGATCCGGCCGAAGATCCTCAAGACCTTCCCGCAGCTGAAAGACGTCAAGATCGACTACCGCTGGACCGGCAACTTCCTGCTGACCATGTCGCGCATGCCGCAATTTGGCCGTATCGAAAAGAATGCCTACTACATGCAGGGCTACAGTGGGCACGGTGTCACCTGTTCGCATTTGGCGGGCAAGCTGATCAGCGAAGTGATCCGGGGTGACGCCGAACGCTTCGACGCCTTTGCCTCCCTGCCGCACATGCCGATGTTCGGCGGCCGCACCTTCCAGGCCCCGCTGACGGCCATGGGCGCCGCCTACTACGCCCTGCGCGACCGCTTCGGTATCTGACGCCACCGCCCTCCAGTGCTGAACGCTTCCTGTGGCGAGGGAGCTTGCTCCTGCTGGAGGGCGCAGCCCTCCCAAACCAGGCGACCGCGATCAATCCAAACAACCCGAGCGCCTGATTGACGACCGCTGCGCGGCCGAGCGGGAGCCAGCGCCCTCGCCACAAAAAGGCCGGGTTTCAGGGGGCTGTAGCCCGCGCCAACCCAGCCCGTAATCCCCCCGTCATTCCCCTCATCGCCAGTCTTTACAGCACCTGTGTCAAACATGTTTAAATAGCCGCCGTTTCAGGCTCCAGGGGCAGCCAAATCGCGAAGTTCGCGACCCAACCGCCGCAAAATACCCTTAAGTTCTTCTCACATAAGGCTGTTATGGACACGGGCACCCGACTCAAACTCGTTCGCGAAAGCTACAAACTCTCCCAGCGCGAGCTGGCCCGTCGTAGCGGCGTGACCAACGCCACCATCTCCCTGATCGAACAGAATCGCGTCAGCCCCTCCGTCAGCTCCCTGAAAAAGCTGCTGGAAAGCATCCCCATGTCCCTGGCGGACTTTTTCACCTTCGACCAGCCGCCACGGGAGCACCAATACGTCTTCCGCGCCAATGAACAGCCCGACCTGGGCCGCGACGGCCTGCGCCTGCTGCTGGTGGGCGCACCGATCCCCAGCCGCCAGATGCGCTTTCTGCGGGAGCAATACGCCCCCGGCGCCAGCTCCGGCGAAGAGCCGATCGTGCATGCCGAAGGCGAGGAGTGCGGTCTTGTCACCCGTGGCACCGTCGAACTCACCGTCGATGGCCAGGTCAGCATCTTGAACCCGGGGGATGGCTATTACTTCCCCACCACCTTGCCCCACAGGTTTCGCAATATCGGGCAGGACGAGGCGGAAATCATCAGCGCGAATACGCCGGCGAACTTCTAGGTAGGGGTGGGCAGGGCGCCTGTGGCGAGGGAGCTTGCTCCCGCTGGGGCGCGCGGTGCCCCAATCCAGGCGCCGCGCGCGATCAGGCATGCCACGTGCCTGACGGGAATGCCGCTTCCATTCGAAGCGGCGCATCCCTTGGGTCAATCGTCCAGGTTGCCCATGGCCGTGGTGTTGAACCCGCCATCCACGTACATGATTTCCCCGCTGATACCCGATGCCAGGTCCGAGCAGAGGAAGGCACCGGCGTTGCCGACTTCTTCGATGGTCACGTTGCGCCGCAGGGGCGTTTGCGCCTCGTTGGCGGCGAGCATTTTGCGGAAGTTCTTGATCCCGGACGCGGCGAGGGTGCGGATCGGGCCCGCTGACACCGCGTTGACGCGGGTGCCTTCCGGGCCGAGGCTGCCGGCCAGGTAGCGCACGCCGGCTTCCAGGCTGGCCTTGGCCATGCCCATGACGTTGTAGTTGGGCATGGTGCGCTCGGCGCCCAGGTACGACAGGGTCAACAGGCTGCCGTTACGGCCCTTCATCATCGGCCGCCCGGCCTTGGCCAGGGCGATAAAGCTGTAGGCGCTGATGTCGTGGGCAATGCGGAAGCCATCGCGGGTGGTGGCTTCGGTGAAGTCGCCGTCCAACTGGTCGCCGGGCGCAAAGCCCACCGAGTGCACGATGCAATCCAGTGCATCCCATTGCTGGCCCAGCTTCTCGAAAACCTGGGCGATGTCTTCATCGCTGGCCACATCGCAAGGGAAGCACAGCCCCGGGTTGGAGCCCCACTCAGTGGCGAACTCCTCCACGCGGCCGCGAAGCTTTTCGTTCTGATAGGTGAAGGCCAGCTCGGCGCCTTCGCGATGCATGGCCGCGGCAATGCCCGATGCAATGGATAACTTGCTGGCGACACCGACGATCAGAACGCGTTTGCCCGTGAGAAAACCCATGTGTTGCTCCTTGAAAAATCGCTTTTTACTGCCGCTGCCGGGCGCTTTCAGTAGGCCTTGAACAGCGGCGCATAATCCGAGGCATGAGCACATCACGCCTCGGTTCGGCTGCTGGAAATCATGCGCAGTCGAGCCGGTTTCCAGGCTCTGCGCCTATGTCGGCCCAGGGAATGGGCGGCATGCAGCGAGAGCCGGGGATCGCGCAACAGGAATATGACGGGCGAAATCTGTGCTGAGTTACATGGCTTGCGTTCGCAGGCGTTCAGCAGGAGGAGCCGGCGGCCCTGCAACCCATGCCCAATGATCAGGCATGCTTTGCAACACCAGCCGGTAACAGGGGCAGGGGCTGCCTACGACTTGAACCGCCCCACCAGTCCATTCAACTCTTCCGACAGTTGCGACAGCCGGCCCGAATCTTCCTGCGCCGAATGGGCCAGGGTTTCCACCAGTCGCGCTTCGTCGTAGATCTGCTGGATGTGCCGGTTGATCTCTTCGGCAACGCTGTGCTGTTCCTCGGCGGCGGCGGAGATTTGCAGGTTCTGGTCCCTGATTTCATTGACCGACAGCTGGATGCCTTCAAAGCTGTCGCGGGCGTTTTCGATGGACGACACGCTGGCGCGGGACAGGTCCAGGCAGCTTTCCATCTTCTGCGAGACTTCCTGGGTCTTGCTGCCGAGGGTGCCCAGCAATTGGTCGATTTCCCCGGTGGAGTCGGAGGTGCGCTTGGCCAGGGCCCGCACCTCGTCGGCCACCACCGCAAAACCGCGCCCTTGATCGCCGGCCCGGGCGGCCTCGATGGCGGCGTTGAGGGCCAGTAGGTTGGTCTGTTCGGCGATGGCGCGGATGGTGCCGAGGATCTGGTTGATGCTGCGGCTGCCGGCTTCCAGCTCGACCATGGCCTGGGACGACTCGGTCAGGCGGCTGCCCAGGCGGTTGACGTTTTCCGTGGTCAGCTCGATCTGTTGCTTGCCCTCGGCCACCCGACGGTGCCCGCTCTCGGCGGATTCGGCGGCATTGCTGCACGAGCGGGCCACTTCGTTGGCGGTGGCGACCATTTCGTTGAAGGCCGTGGACACCAGCTCCACCGCCTCGCGCTGACGCCCGGCGGCGTCGTTCATGTTGTGGGCCACCTCACTGTTGACTCGGGATGCATCCTGCAGATTGGTCGAAGCAGCGCCGATGTGCTGGATCAGTTGGCGGATGGCGGCCAGGAACTTGTTGAACCAGCCGGCCAGTTCCGCGGTTTCGTCCTTGCCCTGGACCACCAGGTCCCGACGCAGGTCGCCTTCACCCTGGGCGATGGACTGCAAGCCGGTGCTGACCTGGCCGATGGGCTTGACGATAACTTTGGAGAACGCCGCCGCCAGCAGGGCGAAGATCAGTGCCAGCACCACCACGATAATGGCGGTGAGGTAGGTCATGCGCGTCGCCGCGGCCATGACTTCGCTGTACTCGATCAGGCCGACGTAGCGCCAGCCCAGGCCCGGAGAGGTCCAGATATTGGCCATGTAGCGCACGCCGTCGATTTCCACCTCGGTGGAGCCCTGCGGGGTGGCCGCCAGGTGCGCATAGGGCACGCCCAGGTCCTTGAGCTGCTTGAAGCTGTGCTTGGCGTCGCGCGGGTCGACCAGCACGGTGCCGTCCTCGATCAGCATCACGTAGCCGCTCTCGCCGAGCTTGATGCTCTTGACCAGTTCCGTGAGGTTTTTCAGGGAGACGCTGACCACGAACACGCCCTTGGCTTTGCCGGCGTTGTCGAGCAGGGCCCGGGCGGTGCCGACCAGGGCCACATCGTCCTTGTCGTAGTAATAGGCGGGGGTGCGCACGGTTTGCCCCGGGCTGGCCATGGCGGCTTTGTACCAGGGGCGCGCACGCGGGTCGTACTTGGCCAGTTGCGGGTCGTCCGGCCATTTGGCGTAGGTGCCGTCCTCCAGGCCGATGGACAGGATCGCCGCCGCCGGGTGGGTCTTGCCAAAGCGCGCAAACTGTTCGATGACCTGGCGGGCCGCTTCAGGCAGGGGCTGGCTGGCGGCATCGGCGGCCTGGTAGTCCTTCAGGCTGGCCACCGAGGTGTATACAGGATCGGCCGCCATCTGATCGACGTTCTGCTGACTGGCGTCGAAAAACTGCCGGATATTGCCGTCAATCTGGCGGATTTCCCGGGTGCTGCCATCGATGAATTGATCCACCGCCTGGGTCCGGGTGTTGAGCACGGAAATCAGCGCCACCAGGCTGACCGGGATAAAGGCGACTGAGACGAACGCGAGCACGAGCTTATTTTTTATTTTCATGACGACAACCATCAGCGGGGAGGGCAGCGCAAATGGCCGGTGAATAACACATGTGGCTATCTGCTATCACCTGCTATGTCGGCCCGAGGGGGGTAAAGCTTTAACCGGTTTTTGTGTACAACCCGTGCGGCACGCCTGCGCAACGGGTCCAGGCCTGGTGTCCAGGGCGTTTCAGCGATCCGCGCTGGCTGTCGACGAGGCGCGGCTGGGCAGGCCCGCCAGGTACTGGCGAATCTGCCGCGCACCCCGCAGGCGAACCACCGGAATGCCTGGGCCGATGGCCTGGCGCGCGGCTTCGATCCCGGGCCGTTGGCGCCGATCAAAATTCCACACGTAATTCAGGAAGCCCAGGAACTCCCGGTCCAGCTTCTCGCTGCAGCCCGCCGGAAGATCGGGCCGCGGGCGGTTCAGCAGGCTGCGCAACAGCACCCGGCGCCAGCAGGTCAGGCGCGGCGTGTCGAGCCAGATGATCAGGTCGGTGCGGGGCAGCCGCAGGTCGAAGGTGCGTCGCGCGTAGTTGCCTTCACACACCCAGGCGTCTGCCGCCACCGCCTGGCGGACCCGGGTGCGAAATGTCTCGGCATCCGGTTCGACCCAGCCGGCCTCCCAGAACAGCGTGTCCAGGTGCGCCACGGCAAGGCCCAGGCGCGCCCCCAGTGCTCGCGCCAGGGTCGATTTGCCGCTGCCGGAGTTGCCCAAAATCACGATGCGTTGCATGAGCCGCTCCCTGCTGCAAAAAGCCGGCGATTGTAATCACCTGGGCGAGGCGGGTCACTGTGGCGTTCAGTCGGGCAGGGTGAGGACCGAGCAGGCCGCTCAGGCGCTCGGGTTCGACGCTTGCAGCAGGTGGGCGATTTTCTTGCGCAAGTCGCCGTGGGTTTCCTCGGCGTAGGGAATGGCGGTTTTCCAGTCGTAGAACCAGGCCGGCATCTTGCGCTTCTGTTCCGGCTCCGAAGCGTAGCGGGGGAAAATATGGCAATGCAGTTCGGGCTCGGAGTTGCCGAGGATTTCATAGTTCATGCGCAGGGCGCCGGTGGCCGCCAACACCGCGTCCCCCATGCGCGTCATGTCCAGCAGATAGGCGGTGCGGGCCTCGATGCTGAGGTCGTTCAGGCTGGCGACGACCGGGTCGGGCAACAGCAGGCAATAGCCCGGCAGGAACTGCACATCGCCCATGACCGCCCAGCCCGAGGGCATCCGGCAAATGACTTTATCGTTGGCTCCATGGCGTGCCAGCTCTACGCGTTGCGAAATCAGTGACATGCATCGTCCTTAATGAGGGCGCCTGGGGGGGATGGGGCGCGGCCTTCGGTGCGGGTTCTAAAAAAGCTGCCTATTCAACCACCCAATCCGGCGATGGGCGCCGCCCGCGTTCAATCCATCAACCAATCCCAGAGTCGACCGGCCGCGTACGCCGCGCCCGCTGCCAACGCAATAGTTGCAACGGCCGGGGCGAGCGCCGCGCCGCTGGCAATGCCTGCTGCGCCAAGCCCTGTGGCCGCCAGGCCGGAAACGCCGCCCGTGCCGATCAGGCCGGTTGCGGTGCCCACAGCGCCCCTGGCCAGGGTTTGGCCGACCAGGGAACGAGCGGCCTGATGGGCGATGGTTTTGGTCGCCTGCCCGGCAATCAGGTTGCGCGCAGCGGCCGTTGTCCCCTTGGCGGCCAATGAGGTTACTGCCTGTTTCGCGGCGTCCTCGGCGGCTTTGCGTGTAAACAGCTGCGAGGCCAGCGTCGCGCCGACGCGCATGGTCGCGGCCTCGACCTGCGCGCTGGTGTGCAGGTTGGTGACGCACCAGTTGGCAAAGTGCTCGCAGTTGTTGAACAGGATGTTGTACTGATCTTCACCCAGTCGGGAACGTGCACGCCGGCAAATGGTGGGGCCGCTGAAATAGGTTTTCTTGTAGGTCCTGATCCGCGGTTTCTTGTCCTGGCAGAACGCCGCCAGGCTGGTGGACTCGATGCAGCCCTTATCGATGCCCGAGGCCATGCCGGAATAATGGATCACACGCTTTCTGCCGACATAAATCCCGTGGTGGGTGTACATGCCTCGACCGACAACCAGATGCGTTCCAGTGGGGTAAGTATCCATGTAAGGCTCCACATTCAATGTTTGGCGTGAGGGTGCGGTTCTGCATCGACGGCCTTTTTACCTGTCGGCAAGCGTTGCAGTAAAGCGGTCTTTGGCAGATTCCGCGGCTGGAGTCGTTCGCTGATCTGGATTGGCGGCAGAAGGTCCATTGCTATGTCGATACAGGCGCTGGCCGCCAACGCCCGAGTCAGGTATTGGCCAAAAAGGCCTGCGCCTCGCCGGCCTCGCATTTCCAGTCGGCGAACACCCCCACCAAGTGGCAGTTCGGGCAGTAGCAGCCGATGTAGTACCAGCGCACATCATTGCTTTGCGGGTAGAGCGCCACCGCTGACAGCAGATGGAACACATCGCCGTCGCAGATGCACTCGTGGCTTTCCAGCTCGGCCTCGCTGGCATAGAGCTCGCTGTCGCCCATCCAGTGTTCGGCGCCGCACTGGGTGCACGTGCGGCGGGCGGCGCCGGCGTTTTCATCGCTGGCAAGGCGAAATGCCTGGCTGCCGCAGGGGCATGCCGCATGCCGAAAGCCAGTGGCCGGGTAGCGGTTGCGCGTGCTGTACCTGAGCACCTCGGCCTCGGTGTCGTGGGCGCTGGTGCCGTACCAGTACTTGCCCTTTTTGTGCACTGCCATGGATTGATCCTTATCTGGCCTGGCGCTGGAAAGTCGCTACCAGCGCGAACGGGGAGTATGAAAGGGCGGCGCGCAGGGGCCTGTCAATCAGGCAATGCCCCTGTTGCAGGGTGCGTGACTCGTGGACAGCGGGGCTGACGCTTTGATAGCGTGCCGCCGGCCAATTGCAGCCACGCTTATCAGGGAAGACCGGTGATCACGAACACAAGACAAACATTCTTGAGCGCCGCACGCTTCGAGAACTTCTTTATCAACTACCGCAAGAGCGTGCGCTTCTTTGCAGAAAACACCTTCCAGGCCGACTCCGAGGCCCAGGAAAAGTCCGTCAGGGCCCGCTACTTCCAGAAACTGATCTTCAAGGAAATCCTCATCCGCTACACCGCGGGCGATGCCATCGAAAGCTTGATCCCCTTGCTCGAAGCCCTGGTCGACAGCTACGAAGGGCTGCAGCGGCAATTGGCGATTTACCAGGGCATTCCCAACATCACCCCGCTGACCATCGACGACTGGCTCGACCAGTACGAAGAGTGCGTCCAGGTCTTCAGCCTGTGCATCCTGCTGCACCGCAGCGACCTGTTGCAGCGTTTCGTCGCCCTGATCGACCCCGCCGGTTACGCCGGCGACGACACCCTCTATGAAGACCTGCTGTGCAAGTTGCTGCCTGAGCGCTATGACGTCGACCGCTGGTACCACGACCTCTACACCCCGCTGGTCCAGGCCATTTATGAAGAAGACCCGACCCAGGCCGGCACGCTGTTGCAGCAATACTGCGACGCCTGGTACCCGGCGTTCGAGCAGGCGCCCTGGCACGACAGCCACCTGCAAGGGGATGAGGGCAGCTACTGCGGGTACTGGGCGCTGGAGGCGGCGGCGGTGGCGTTTTTGTATGGGATCGATGACGGCGCGATTGAGTCGATGGTCTATCCCCGGGACCTGGTGGCCTACGCCAGGGATGCTCGGCCAGGTGATGCGGGGCGGGTGGCGCCTTTGCCGGCGGGGCAGGCCTGCAGTCGGACGGGGTATTGGTTTGCGCCGCTGGAGACTGAAACCCGCGAGTATTTTGAGCAGGGGGAAGTGATGCCGCAGAGTGGTGGCGTTTGGTACTGGGTGGGGGAGAAGTAAGGGGTGTGGATGACTGAGGTGAATACTCGGTCGAGATTTTTCAGGGTGGCTAAGTCAGGGCGGATAAAATGGCTCAAGCCGCCCGTACCACTATGAGCTGTTTTATTTGCCGAGTGAGTAGACTCCATAACGGCCATTTACAGAGTTGTAGTCTCCGTCTGTATTTTTTGATATGAAAAATAGATAGCTTTTTCCAGTCTCGCAGCAGTCGGAATGCATCTCTGAAATCGATGCGTTGAACGCAAATTTTATTTCTTTTGGCGGTGTACCTTTCAATACGGTTGTAGGCACCGTTATCGCCAGGTCATAACCGAAGTCTTGTGTGTTTTTTATTATTTTTTTGACGGACCCAATCATCACGATCTCAGAGGACGCAACTTTCTCGTCGAGGGAGAGTTCCCTTAGTTCAAGCGAGCGGGCGCAATGGCTCATGCCGCAGGCTAATAAAAATATGAATGCGTTGAATGGACGATTATAAAATTTCATCCCCAGTTCCTTGTGATGCTGCCGCTGTTTCTTAACGGCAGGTTCGGTCTCTCTATTGCGCCTTCGTTTTCATTCGAGACTGAACTTCCAGTGTCCGCGCCAACCCATCCAGGTGTGGTTTTTCTGTGGAGTGATGCATTACGGCTTGACCCACACCAACCCGGAAGGCCCCGCCGGGTGCTGTTCACCTCCGGCTAGGGCCCGATATGTTCCGCTGATCATCAGCACCCGGGAGCTTTGAGCTCCGAGCCGATGGTGACGGCAGTGACCGGCACCTGTTCAAAGGCCTTCTGCGCGATGGCGGCGTATTTCTGGTCGCAGTTGAAGCGTGTTTCCATCACATAGTCATCGCCTTCGGCCTTGCGCATCTGCGACTGCCACTGGTCTGCGGCGTCGATCGCTGCATCCGAGACCAGCACCACCTCCAGCAGGACCTCTCTGAAATCAACCGCGTGCGGGCCTTCCCAGTGGGCATAGACCGAAGGATCTGCGGCATTGCCGCACATGCTCAGGCAGTCGGCGGAGAAGCTCAGGCCACCCCCGGACGAGGCGGTAAATGCACCGACGGTGAGGGGCTTGCCGGGAGCGGGAGCGTAGGTGCCGACGAACTGGGTCAGGTCAGCCTGGCATTTGGGCGTCAGTTCCAGGCGCAGTTTGCTGACTTTGCCGCCTTCCACGGTGGCGGTGATGTCACAACCCTGGACTTTGAAACGGTGATCGTTGCCGTTGGATTCCCGAGGGATGCCGGCAACCGATTCAAAGTAACGCTGATTGGTGCCCAACATGTCGCCGGTAAAGACTTCGGCAACGGAAGCGGCATGGGCCGTGTTGAGTGACATGGCCAGTGTTGCGGCCAGAAGGCTGAATAGCACCTTGTGCATAAGAGAGTCCTTTCAATGGGCGACCAGAACCTGTGGTCATCTTCAAGTGGGTTCGGGGGCGGGAGTTTAGCAGGCGGCGGTTGTGCCGTTATACGTACATTCATGCTCACGACTGCGTGCCGTTAGTTGGGCAGCAGGGCGTTGCCTCTGCTCAAGGGTCGAGGCCACTCACGCGGAGCGCTGGGCGATTGTCAGGAGTATGCCGAAGCTCACAAGCAGGCCGCCAAACCCTCGGTCAATCCATTGCCGTGATGCCATCAACCTCTCGCGCATTTTCCCGGCTGAGAAACACAGCGCGACCAGGCTGAACCAGGCTATGTGCGCACTGGCGATAAACAGACCGTATGCCACTTGCACCGTCACCGCGGTATCCGGTCGTACTACGCCCATGAACAGGCTGACGATGAAGATCGATGTTTTGGGGTTCAACCCATTGGTGAGAAACCCCGTGCGCAGGGCGGCCAGATCCGAGATTGCCGGTGGCGGTACGTCTAGCTGTTCGCTTGCCGGCCCGCAACGGATCATCTTGATACCCAGGTAGACGAGGTACGCGGCACCCGCGAGCTTGAGCGCATTGAACAGCCAGGGCGTCTGCTGCAGAACCCAGCCCAGCCCGAGCAAGGTGTAGCAAACATGGACCACAACCCCCGCGCCAATTCCCACGGCAGTCAGCACGCCAGCCCGGCGAGACAGCAGCAAGCCGTTGCGTGAAACCATGGCGAAGTCGGGGCCCGGGCTGATGCAGGCGAGTAGGGTAATGGTGATCACTGCTATCCATTCGCTCATACTGAGCCCTTGCGTTGTTATGATGGAAGGCTATGTTTACAGACCATATTCCCGGGCACTAACGATGATTTCTGACGAAAATGGTGATTCAGGCTCACTGATGATTGAGGGGCGAATGCCTTCTCTGCTGGCATTGCGTTGTTTCGAGTCAGCCGGCCGCTTCGAAAGCTTTGCCCGCGCCGCCCGCGAACTGCACCTGACGCCAGGCGCCATCAGCCGTGCCGTACGTGTACTTGAAGAGGACCTGGGGGTTGATCTGTTCGAGCGCCGCAGCCGCAGGGTTTATTTGACGCAAGCGGGAAAGCGCCTGGCGAGCGCGGTGAGTGAGGGGCTCGGGGTCATGAGCCAGGCAGTGCGCGAGATACGCACCGAAGCCCGGCGTGCGCGGGTGCTTGTCCTGTCGTGCGAGCCAACGTTGTTGATGCGCTGGTTGATCCCTCGATGGAGCGATTTCCAAAAGACACATCAAGGGCAGGACATCCACCTGGTGGCCGGCGGTGGCTGTTTTTCCTTTGACCAGGGCATAGACCTGGCCATTCGCCGCGACGATTTTCCTCGGCCGCCCACCTACCATGCCGAGACCCTGTTCACTGAGAAGGTTGGCCCTGTCTGTCGGCCCGAGAAGGTAGGCCAATGGTTTGGCAACGCCAGAAAGCGCCTGAGCCCCACGGCGCCATTGCTGCAGACCGCCAGCAGGCCTGACGCCTGGCAGGAGTGGGCCGGTGCAAAAGGACTCAGCCTTGCAGTGGCGCCGATGCAGTGCTTCGAGCACTTCTATTTCAGCATCCAGGCGGCGATCGCGGGCCTTGGGGTGGCCATCGGTCCGTGGCATCTGGTGCGCGATGATGTTCAGAGCGGTGTCTTGGCCGCGCCGCTGGGATTTGTCGAGGATGGCTCGCGCTATTGCCTGTTCTCTCCCGCAGCGCTCAAACAGGGCAGCCTGGAAATGGATCTGCTGAACTGGTTGCAGACAGTGGAATGAGGGGCGGCGCGCTTCAACCGTCTGCTGCCAGACACAGGCCTCGCGGCCCAACCCCAAACGTAGCTTGAGCAAACGCGGCTAGGCGCGTTGATGCGGCAATAGGCGACTCTATTGGCGACCGTACTTCCAGGAGCTTTTCCAGTGTCTGACGTGCCGATCCATTTCGCTTACACAACACGCTTTAACGCCGTACTCGCCTACATTGACGCCCACCTCGAAGGTGACCTGTCGGTGAAGACGTTGAGCCAGGTGGCGAACTTTTCGGCGTTTCACTTCCATCGGCAATTCACCGCGTTCGTTGGCGTGCCTGTCTCACGTTATGTGCAACTGATGCGACTGCGGCGCGCGGCGCATCGCCTGGCTTGCGCCGCGGATCACTCGGTACTGGACGCCGCGCTCGGTGCCGGCTTTGAAAGTCCCGAGGCATTTTGCAGGGCGTTCAGGCGGGCATTCGGCATGACGCCCAGCGCGTTCAGGAAGGAACCGAACTGGCAGGTCTGGAGTGCGGTCTTCGCCATCCCTCACTTTTCTAGGACGATCATCATGCACGTACGAATCGTAGATTTCCCTGAAGTCAAAGTCGCAGCGCTGGAGCACTGCGGACCCGCCGGACTGGTCAATGAGAGCGTGGGTACGTTCATCAAATGGCGTATGCAGAGCGGACAGTCGCCGGTGGCATCGAGTCGCACCTTTGGCATTCCCTACAACAACCCCGATACGACACCTGCCCACGCATTCCGCTTCGCAATCTGCGGCGAGATTCACGAGGCCGTGGCGCCGAATGAGTTCGGCGTGCACGAAATTGTCATCCCGGGCGGGCGCTGCGTCGTGGTGCGACACACCGGGTCGCCGGATCACATCGGCGAAACGATCTATCCGATCTACCGCGATTGGCTGCCTGCCAGTGGCGAGGAGCTTCGTGATCATCCGCTGTTCTTTCACTACCTGAGCGCCTACCCCGAAACCCCGCAGGAGCAATGGCAAACAGACGTGTACATTCCGCTGCAATAGCGGGGCAGGCCGCTTTCGGCCCTGAACGGGCGTTGATGAATGTCTGTTCAGGGGCGAAAGATGCTTGCTCACACGTGCGGGAGGTTCTTCCGGAGAGGCGGAGGGCGCAGTTCACGGCCTGTCCCGGTGGCAGGCACTCATGAACCGCGCCAAGGGAAGGGTTACTGAGACACCGCCGACATCAGCAACTTGCGAATTTCCCCGGTAATGGCACTTTTGGTGCCCTGTTCCAGGATCCCCACCCGGCGTACCGCCAGGTCGCCCGGCAACGGCAGCACCCGCAGGCTTGGGTCTTTGTGCCAGTCGAAATTTTTCAGCAGCGGCACAATCGCCACCCCGACTTGCTGGCGCACCAGGTCGGCGATGCCGATGATCGAGTTCAGCTCCAGGATCTCCAGCGGTTCGACCGATTCACTCTTGATGATCGACTGCACCTTGCGACCCACTGCCGTGGACCTGTCGTAGCGAATAAACGGCTGGGTTCTCAGCAACTCCACCGCGTCGTTGATGCCGGCGGTCTGCGTGGCATTGGCGAGCATGACGATGGGTTCGTTGTAGAGCAGGGTCCAGCTCAAGCCACTGAAGTTTTGCCGCGCAGTCTCGATCAGCAGCGCGGCGTCGAGTTTGGCGGCCTGCACCAGGTTGACCACTTCGTCGGAACGGGCGGTCATCAGGTTGACCGATATCCGGGGGTGCAGTTTTTTCAGTTGCACCAGGCAATTGGCGAGCAGGCCCATGCCAGAGGTAATGCCGCCGATCGACACTTCGCCCTCCATGGCCTCGCCGTCGGGGGCTTCGGCGATCATTTGTTCGTAGTCCGCCAGCAGGCGCTTGGCCTTGGGCAGCAATAACACACCGTCGCGGCTCAGCTTGATCTGCCGCTGGCTGCGGTCGAACAGCGGGCGGCGCATTTCCTCTTCGAGTGCGCGCATTTGTTGGCCGACGGCGGCGTTGGTCAGTGCCACGCGGTCGGCCGCAGCGGCAAAACTGCCGTACTCGGCGACGGCGATAAACGTCTTGAAAAAGCGAATGTTGCTCATGGGTCAACTCGCAGCCGTGGGGAGGGGCTGATCGTAAAGGTTTTGTTTGCTCAGGTTAAAGTTTAATTAGTTTTTCTTTTTATAGCGCCCGGCCAATACTCAAGCCCGAACTGACTCGGCGAACTTTCCATGAGCAATCCAGATACCCATCCAGATACCAACCCCATCGACGCGGCCTTGCGTGCGGCCAAAAACGTGTATCACCTCGGCGCGACCACGGTGTACTCGCACCACGAGGACAGCCGTTTTGCCTACACCCTCTATGTGCCTGAAACCATCGAAGACAGCTCCCGGCCAGTGGACCTGGTGGTGTCGCTGCACGGCTCGACCCGTGCGATGGAAATTTATCGCAATGGCTTCGCGGAGTTTGGCCGCTGGAACGATTGTGTGATCCTGTCGCCACTGTTCCCGGTCGGCGTGCTGGGTGACAGCAATGGCGATGGCTACAAGCAACTGGTCGAGGGCGATATCCGTTACGACCAGGTGTTGCTCGACATGATCGCCAGCGTCGGCAAGCGCTACGGGCGCCGCTTCGATACCTTTGCGCTGTTCGGC
Organism: Pseudomonas sp. CF161; assembly: GCF_000416215.1. NCBI lineage: Bacteria > Pseudomonadati > Pseudomonadota > Gammaproteobacteria > Pseudomonadales > Pseudomonadaceae > Pseudomonas > Pseudomonas sp. CF161. Next base: position 52,663 of record NZ_ATLP01000090.1, on the reverse strand, counting down.
TATTCCGGCGGCGGGCAATTCACCCACCGGTTCTGCTACCTGCACCCCGAGAAACTCTGGGCGGCGTCCATCGGTGCGCCGGGCTCGGTGACCCTGCTGGACGCCGAGCAGGACTGGTGGGTCGGCGTGCGGGACTTCGCCACGCGCTTTGGCAAACCGTTGAACCTGCAAGCCTTGCAGCAACTGCCGGTGCACATGGTGGTCGGCGATTCAGACCTCGAAACCTGGGAAATCACCCACCGTGAAGGGGGCAAACACTACATGGCCGGTGCCAACGCGGCCGGACGCACGCGCCCGGAGCGCCTGGCCAGCTTGAAGGCGAGTTTCGAAGCCGCCGGCGTGCACGTGCACTTCGACCTGCTGCCCAACGTCGCGCATCAGGGCATCAAGGCCATGCCGGCTGCCCAGGACTTCTTCGCCAAGGTCTTGCGCCGCAAGCGCAGCCTGGGCTGATACACCGCTGGTAGATGCACTCAGAACAGGCCGTATAACAATAACCAAGGATTCACTCATTCTGATGCCGGTCCTGCCCTGGCCCTCGCCACTGACCGGAAAATTTCTTCAAGGAGTCTTTCTCCCGTGAACAGTTACGTAAAGACGGCCCTGGCCGTCGCGATGTCGGCGTGCACCTTTTCCATGGCCGTCGCCCAAGACAAGGTCATCAGCGTCGGTCTCAATGGTGATATCCGCAGCACCGACCCGGGCGTCAACCGTGACGACAATACCGATGCGGTGATGATGCATATCGTCGAAGGTCTGGTGGCGTATCGCGAAGACACCAGCATCGCGCCGATGCTGGCCAGTGCCGTCGCGGTCTCGCCAGATGGCCTGCGCTACACCTTCAGTCTGCGAGACGGCGTGCACTTCCAGAATGGCCAGCTGTTGACGGCCAAGGATGTGCAGTGGACCTGGCAGCGTTACCTGGACCCCAAGACCCAATGGCGTTGCCTGGCGGAGTTCGACGGGCGGGGTGCGGCCAAGATTGTCGATGTCGCCACCCCTGACCCGAAAACCGTGGTGTTCACCCTGGACCAGGCCAACGGCTTGTTCCTCGCCGCGATGGCTCGCCCGGATTGCGCCGGCAGCGGCATCCTGCACCCGGACTCCCTGGCCGCCGATGGCAGTTGGCGTGCCCCGATTGGCACCGGTCCGTTCACCCTGGGCAAATGGCAGAAGGGCCAGTACGTCGAGCTGGATCGCTTCAAGGCATACACGCCGCGTGCCGAGGCCGAGGCGGACGGATACACCGGCAACAAGCAGGCGTTTGTCGACAAGGTGCGTTTCGAGGTGATCCCCGATTCGGCCTCGGCCAAGGCCGCGCTGCTCTCCGGTGGCGTCGACCTGCTGCCGGACGTGACGGCGATGGACGCCGCACAACTCAAGCAGGTCAAGAACCTGCAGATCCAGGTCAGCCCGATCATGACCATCAGCGGCCTGCTGTTCCAGACCCGTGACCCGTTGCTCAAGGACGTGCGCATTCGTCGCGCGGTGGCGCTGTCCCTGGATTACGCCCAGATGGTGGCGGCCTTGTCCGATGGCTTGTCGGTGGTCAACAACTCGGTGATCCCCACCGCCAGCCCGTACTACGACGACACCGCGCACCAGGGCTACAGCTACAACCTCGACGAGGCCCGGCGCCTGTTGAAAGAGGCTGGTTACGGCGGCGAAAAAATCCGCATGCTGGTCAACAAGCGCTACCCGCAGATGTTCGACATGGGGTTGCTCAGCCAGGCCATGACTCAGGCGGCGGGGCTGAATATCGAGATGGAAACCCTGGAGTGGGGCACGCAGCTGGAGCGCTACCAGACCGGCAGCTACCAGATGATGTCGTTCTCCTACTCGGGGCGTTTCGATGCGGCGCAGAGCTACGAATCCGTGATTGGCGACAAGCAGAAGGAACCGCGCAAGGTCTGGGACAACCCCGAGGCCCTGGCGATCTTGCGCGAGGCCCAGCGTGAGGTGGACCCCGCCAAGCGCCAGCCGCTGTTCGACAAGCTGCACACCTTGATGCTCAAGGATGTACCGCTGGTGGTCATCTACAACGGCACGGCCATCGGCGCCATGGGCAAGCGCGTTGAAGGTTATCGCTCCTGGCCCGTTGCCAAACCGCGCCTGTGGGGCGTGAAGCTGGCTGACACTTCCAAGTAAGGCGTAGCGCTATGTTTCGATTCATATTGCACAGGCTCGGCATGGCGGTGCCGACCCTGCTGTTGATCTCGGTGATTGTATTTGCCTTGATTCGCCTGATCCCCGGCGACCCGGCGCTGCTGATGCTGGGCGACATGGCCGACCCGCAAAGCCTGGCCGACATGCGCCGCAGCCTGGGGTTGGACCACTCGGTGGTGACCCAGTACCTGATCTGGATCAAGTCGGTGCTCAGTGGCGATCTCGGGATGTCCATCAGCAGCCGCCAGCCGGTATTGGAGTTGCTGATCGAGCGCTTCAGCGTCAGCGCCACAGTGGTGCTTGTCGCGGTGTTACTGGCGACCCTGCTCGCGGTGCCGGTGGGGTTGCTCGCGGCCTGGAAGCAAAACAGTGCGCTGGACTTGGGCCTGGTGGCTACGGCGACCTTGCTGCTGTCGGTGCCGAGTTTCTGGTTGGGCTTGTTGTTGCTCTATGTGTTTGGCATTCAGCTCGGCTGGTTGCCGGTGATCGGTTACGTCGGCTTCGCCAGCGACCCGCTGAAAGCCCTGACCTATGTGGTGCTGCCGATCATCACCCTGACCCTGGTGGAGTTCGGCGCGATTGCGCGGATGGCGCGGGCCAGCACCATCGAAGTGCTGCGCCTGGAGTACATCGCCCATGCGCGGGCCAAGGGGTTGTCGGAGGGGGCGGTGCTGTGGAAACACGCTCTGCGCAACGCCTTTGCGCCCACCTGGACCTTGATTGGGCTGATTCTCGGCAATTTGCTCGGCGGTATTGCGGTACTGGAAACCGTGTTCACCTTGCCCGGTATCGGCCGCTTGATGGTCGATTCGATCTTCTCCCGTGACTACCCGGTGCTGCAGGGTTGCCTGCTGCTGGTCACCTGCATCTACGTGTTGGTCAACCTGTTGGTGGATCTGTTGTATCCGCTGTTCGATCCAAGGGTGAAGCTATGAACCTCAAGACTCCTACCTTGCCGACCGAGCTGGATGCCCAGCCTCGACGTGCCTGGCGTTACCCGCCGTTGAATGCGTTGATCGGCGGCAGCCTGCTCGCGGCACTGGTGTTGCTGGCGTTGCTCGGCGTGGTGTGGACGCCTTATGACCCGCTCAAGCTGGACCTGTTGTCGCGCCTGCACGCCCCCGATGCCGTGCACTGGCTGGGCACCGATGAATTCGGCCGTGACGTGTTCAGTCGATTGATCATTGGTGCACGCACCAGCCTCTGGATCAGCCTGCTCTCGGTGAGCGTGGCGGTTATCTGCGGCACGGTAATCGGTATGCTTGCCGGCTACCTGCGCGGCTGGACCGACCGCGTGCTGATGATGCTCAACGATGCCTTGCTGGCGTTTCCGGGCATTCTCATGGCCCTGGGCATCATGGCCATCGTTGGTGCCAGCCAGTACGGCATCGTGCTCGCCCTGGGCATTGCCTATACCCCTTCAGTGGTGCGGGTGGTGCGCGGCAGTGTGTTGTCGTTGCGTGAGCTGGAGTTCATCGAGGCGTCTCGGGTGATCGGCAACTCCGAGCTGTACACCATGTTCCGCCATATCACCCCCAACTGCCTGGCGCCGCTGTGTGTGCTGGGCACCAGCATGTTCGGCTGGGCGTTGCTCTCGGAGAGTGCGCTGAGCTTCCTCGGCCTGGGTGTACCGCCGCCGGCCGCGACCTGGGGCAGCATGCTTTCGGCGAGCCGCACCTACATCTCGACAGCACCGTGGCTGGGGATCTTCCCGGGCATTTTTATCAGCCTGACGTTGCTGGCTATCAATCTGTTCGGCGATGCCTTGCGTGATCGTCTCGACCCGCGCATGAGGAAATGAGCATGAGCGTTCCAGTGCCATTACTGGCCGTTGAAAATCTACAGATTCGCGTCGGTGCGGACGGTCCGCTGGCCGTCGATGATTTCAGCTTCACCATGGCCCCTGGCGAGATTGTCGCGCTGGTCGGCGAATCGGGCAGCGGCAAGACCATGGCCGCACGCGCTGCCATTGGCTTGCTGCCGGCACCGATGCAGGTGTGTGGTGGGCGCATCATGTTCCAGGGCGAACCGCTGGACAGCGGCAATGCCAAGGCGATGCGTGAAGTGCGCGGTGCGCGGATCGGCATGGTGTTCCAGGAACCAATGGTCTCGCTCAACCCCGCGCTGACGATTGGCCGGCAGATGAGCGAGGCGCTCAAACTGCATACCACGCTGGATGCGGCGACCATCCGCGAGCGCTGCAGCGCCATGCTGCAACGCATCGGGATCAAGGATGCCGAGAAATGCCTGGGGTCCTACCCGCACCAGTTCTCCGGCGGCATGCGCCAACGCATCATGCTGGCCTCGGTGATGTTGCTGCGTCCGGCGCTGCTGATCGCTGACGAGCCCACCACGGCGCTCGATTGCCTGGCACAACTGGACGTGATCGAGTTGATGCTGGAGCTGACGCGCGAGCAAGGCACGGCGATTTTGTTTATCAGCCACGACCTGTCCCTGGTGGCGCGTTATGCCCACAAGGTGGTGGTGATGCGTGCGGGCAAGGCGGTGGAGCAGGGCCGTATCGAAGACATCCTGTTCGCGCCGAAGGCCGACTACACCCGGCAGTTGCTTGAAGCGCTGCCACGGCGCGGCGAGCTGGTGCCGTTGCCGGCCGCCGAGCATGCGCTGTTGCAGGTTCGGGATGTGTGCATCGAACACCCGGGGCCGCGCAGTTTCTGGGGGCGCAGCGTGCCCAAGCGCGTGGTGCATTCGGTGAACCTGAGCATCGCCCCGGGCGAGACCTTGGCCCTGGTCGGTGGCAGCGGTTCGGGTAAAACCACCCTCGGGCGGGCCGTGGTCGGGTTGGTCACGCCCTGCGCCGGGGCCATCCTGTTCCAGGGCGTGGATATCCTCAAGGCCGCCAACCGTGCACACCGCCTGCAATGCCAGATGATTTTCCAGGACCCGTATTCGTCCCTCGATCCACGCATGACCGTCGGCCAGATCATTGCCGAGCCGCTGCGCCATGAGCCGGGGCTGACGGCCGCGCAAAAACGCCAGCGAGTCACCGAGACCCTGGCTGACGTCGGCTTGCCCGAGCAGTTCCGTGAGCGCTTTGCCCATCAACTCTCCGGGGGCCAGCGCCAGCGCGTGGCGATTGGCCGGGCGCTGGTCAGGCGGCCCAAGCTGGTGATTGCCGACGAGCCGATTTCGGCGTTGGACATGACCATTCAAAAGCAGATTCTTGAGTTGTTCGAGCGCTTGCAACGCCAGTACGGGTTTGCCTGCCTGTTCATCTCCCACGACCTGTCGGCAGTGGAGCGCATTGCTCATCGGGTGGCGGTGATGAACCAGGGCGAAGTGGTCGAGATGGGGCCGCGCGACACCCTGTTCGACAGCCCGCAACATCCCTATACCCGCCGGCTGCTCGCAGCGGCCAGCCCCTTGGAGAAACGTGCGGATGGCAGTTACCGCCTCCGCGCCGGTGTGATTTAGGTACTGCTGCACCCCAGGCCATGTGTTGAACCCCAAACCTTCGTCAATCGGTGATTGGCGAAGCGGGCGAAGCCATGGCCGAAGAAAACAAAAACAACCCCACTCAACCTGTCTGCCAGGAACCTCCACATGAATAACCGCATCAACAAAGTTGTCACCCGTGCCAGCGTCATGGGCGTGGGTTTCATGCCCTTGTTTGCCCAGGCCGACTTTGTCGCCGACAGCAAGGCCTCGCTTGAATTGAAGAACTATTACTTCAACCGCGATTACCGCGAGTCCAGCGGGCAGAACAAGCGCGCCGAGTGGGCGCAGGGGTTTATTCTCAACCTCGAATCGGGCTTTACCGACGGTACGCTGGGGTTTGGCCTGGACGCGGTCGGCATGCTGGGCGTGAAGCTCGACTCGAGCCCGGATAACTCCGGCACCGGGCTGCTGGCGCGCTCCAGCGTGGCCGAGCCGGGCGCTCCCAGCTATGCGCGCCGTGCCCATGACAATTACTCCAAACTCGGCATCACCGGTAAGGCGCGCATGGCCCAAAGCGAGCTGCGAGTGGGCTACATGGTGCCGGACCTGCCCACCCTGCAACCCAACCTCAGCCGTCTGTTCCCGCAGAGTTTCAGTGGCACAGCGTTCACCTCCAAGGACATCGACAAGCTGACCCTGACCTTGGGCCAACTCGACCAGGTCAAGCAGCGCGACTCGACCCACTACGAGGACATGGGCCTTACCAGCCAATACGGCGCCTACAAAAGCAGCGCCAAAAGTGATGAGTTCCGCTACGCCGGCGGCGAGTACAAGCTCACGCCGACCACGCTCGTGACCTATCAGTATGCGCAACTGGAAAGCCTCTACCAACAGCACTACCTGGGTTTGAAAAACAGCTTCAAGTGGGGCCCCGGTACGTTCAAGACCGACATCCGTTACTTCAACGCCAGTGAAGACGCCGCGGCCCTGGCCGGCAAGGTGGACAACCGTGCGTTGAGTACCCGTATCGGCTATGGCCTCTATGGCCACAACCTCAGCGGCGGTTACCAGGAACAGTACGGCTCGACGCCGTTCACCTACGTGGACGGCACTAACACCTACCTGTTCACCGAGTACCAACTGGCCAACTTCTCCCAGACCGGCGAGCGCGTGTGGCATGCCCGCTATGACTATGACTTCGCCAACCTGGGCTTGCCGGGCCTGCTGTTCTCGACGCGTTACGCCAAGGGCGACAACGCCAAGGTCATCGGCTTCAAGGGCGAAGGGCGCGAGTGGGAGCGCGATTTCAGCCTTGGCTACGTGGTGCAAAGCGGCACGTTCAAGGATGTGTCCGTGCGTTGGCAGAACGCCAGCGCCACCAGCAACTTCACCCGTGACACCAACGAAAACCGCGTGATCCTGGGTTACACCGTGGCGCTCTGGTAGCAGTAACGGCGGGCAACAGGGTCAGCCTGTTGCCCGCCAAGGCAGTGGAAATGAGGGGATAGATCAGATGACGAGTTTGCCGTTGCGGCGGGCACTGCCCAGCCAACAACGCGTATCGGCGCGTGGCGTGAGTGATTTCATTGAGGCGGTGAACGCTGCGGGCCTGGAGTTGCACAGTTTCATGCTGTACCGCGACGGCGCGGTGGTGGCCGAAGCGTTTTGGGCGCCTTATCGCGCCGAGCGCTTGCATGTTCAGCATTCGGTCACCAAAAGCTGGGTATCCATGGCCATCGGGCTGTTGGTGGATGACGGCGTGCTGTCGCTGGAGGCCAAGGTGGTGGACTTTTTTGCCGCCGATTGCCCGTCACCCATCAGCGCCAATCTGGCAGCCATGACCGTGGGCGATTTGCTGACCATGCGCACCGGCCATCGCCAGGGCATTTCCGGCGGGGCCTGGCGTGGGCGCAGTGAAAGCTGGGTCAAGCTGTTCCTCGATGAACCGGTTGAAGACCCGCCAGGGCAGCAGTTTATCTACAGCAGCGCTTCGAGTTTCATGCTCTCGGCGATTGTCAGCGTGGTCAGCGGCCAGACGGCCTTTGAGTTGTGCAACGCCCGTATTTTCCAACCCATGGCCATGGGGACCATCGAATGGGACCTGGCACCTGGCGGCTTCAACACGGGCGGCAATGGCCTGAGTTGCAGCACCGAGGACTTGCTCAAGTTCGGCGTGCTGCACTTGCAACAAGGTAACTGGGAAGGGCAGCAGTTGCTGTCCCGGGAGTGGGTGGCCGACGCCACCCGTGGGCATGTCGATGATGTCTGGATGGGGGCCTTCGACGGCAAACACTACCAGGGCCGCGACTCGAGCGACGCCGCTGTCACGCGCCGCGAAGGCTACGGCTACCAGTGGTGGATGACCCTGCACGGTGGCTACTACGCCTCCGGGGTATTTGGTCAGCAGTGCATCGTCTTGCCACGCCATAACGCGGTGATTGCGTTTACCGCCGGGCTGCCCCTGGGCGAGCGGCGCTTGCACAGCCTGCTCTGGGAACATCTGTTGCCGGCGCTGGGCGTGCCCGCCGACGGCGCCGCGGATGCCGAGTTGGCGGCGCTGTTGGCAAACCAGCGGCGGCCGTCCCTCTCGGGGGCGTCGACCGCGCCGCGTCACGCCGAGTTCAACGGCACGTTTGTGATAGAGGCCAACGCCGATCACGTCAGCGAAATACGCTTGGTGCTGGGCCCTGACCATTGCGACTTCTACCTCACCGACCCCCGTGGCACCCACTGCATTCGCGCCGGGCTGGCCGACGGCATCGAAAGCCAGACCAGCATGACCGGCCATTATCTGCATCACCAATACCAGCCGGAACTCACCCCAGTGGTGGCGCAGGCGCGCTGGACCGACGACGGGGTATTAAACATGACCTGGCAGTTTGTCGAGATGGCGTTTTGTGACCGTGTCAGCTGCCGGATTGAACGCGGCATTTTGTACGTGGAGCGCAGCGTCAACGTTAACGCAGGCCCGTTGCAGCGCCCGACGCTGATCGGCCATCCAAGAACCGCTTTGCAGGAGTTGCTATGAACGATATTTCCAACCCGACGGGTGCCGAGTGTGGCGCGTTCTGGGCGCCGTTTACCCCGATGCGCCAGTTCCAGCAGCAACCGATGATGTTCGCCAGCGCTGACGGCATGTACTACACCACCACCGATGGGCGCCGGGTACTGGATGCCATGGCCGGGCTCTGGTGCGTGAATGCCGGGCATGGCCAGCCGAAAATCGTCGAGGCCATTCGCGAGGCGGCGGGGCGCCTGGACTTTGTTTCGTCATTCAAGATGAGCCACCCCCACGCCCTGGAGATGGCCGAGCGCCTGATCGACATCAGCCCAGCCGGCATGGAGCAGGTGTTTTTTACCAACTCGGGTTCCGAGGCCGTCGACACCGCGTTGAAGATTGCCCGGGCCTATCACCAGGCCCGTGGCGACAGCCGCCGCACCAAGTTTATCGGGCGTGCCAAGGGCTATCACGGCATGGGTTTCGGTGGGCTGTCGGTGTCGGGTATCGGCCGGCAGAAGCGTGACTTCGGTCCGCTGTTGGGCGAGGTCTCGCACCTGCCGCTGCCTTACGACGCGGGTATGCGTTTCAGCGCCGGGCAACCGCAGCAGGGCGTCCATTACGCCGACGCGCTGACCCAACTGTTGGAGATTCAGGATCCGAGCACGGTGGCGGCGGTGATCGTCGAGCCGGTGACCGGCTCCGGCGGGGTGTACCCGCCGCCCCAGGGGTATCTGCAACGCTTGCGCGAGATCTGCACCCGGCACGGCGTGCTGCTGATTTTCGACGAAGTGATCACAGGATTTGGCCGCGTCGGCGAAAGCTTCGCCGCCCAGGCGTTCGGCGTAACGCCAGACCTGATCACCACCGCCAAAGGCCTGACCAACGGCGCCGTGCCCATGGGCGGCGTGCTGGTCAGCGGAGCGGTGTACGAAGCGTTCATGGCCGGGCCGGCGAATGTCATCGAGCTGATGCACGGCTACACCTATTCGGCGCATCCACTGGCGTGTGCGGCCGGGTTGGCGACCATCGAGGTGCATCGCGAACTGGGCATCAATCAACACGTCAACGCGGTCAGCGGGCCCTGGCAGTCGGCGGCGCTGGCGCTGCGAGGTGTGGGACCGGTGCTGGACGTACGCACCATCGGTTTGCTGTGCGCCGTCGAACTCGAACCGCGCCCCGGTGCCGCCGGCGCGCGGGGCAGTGAAGTGGCGCAGTGGTGTTTTGAGCACGGCGTACTGGTGCGCGGTTCGGGCGACACCATCGTGATTTCACCGCCGTTGCTGATCAGCCGGCAGGAGATCGCCCAGGTGTTCGACACCTTGGCGGGTGCCTTGAGCCAGGTGGCCTGAAGGGAGTCAAGGGTATGTCCGATTTGTTTGAGTTCTACATTGACGGCGCCTGGGTCAAACCCCACGGCGAAACCGTCGAGACCGTGATCAATCCGTCCACCGAGCAACGGGTTGCGCGCATCATCCTGGGCGACGCGCAGGATGTAGACCGTGCGCTGGGCGCGGCCCGGCGGGCGTTTCCGGGGTTCGCCGCGAGTTCGCTCGAGGCACGTATCGACTTGCTGCAGCGCATCATCGAAACCTACAAGCGTCACAGCGAGGCGTTGATCGAGGCGGTGCATCTGGAGATGGGCGCGCCGCTGTCTCTGGCCCGAAGCGCTCATGTCCCGGCAGGCCTGGGCCACCTGGCGCAGGCGCTGGAAGTGCTGCGCGAGTACCGCTTCGAACGGCGCCTGGGCCAGACGCTGGTGGTGCGTGAGCCCATCGGCGTATGCGCCCTGATCACCCCCTGGAACTGGCCCCTCAATCAACTCACCTGCAAGCTCGCACCGGCCCTGGCCGTGGGCTGCACCGTCGTACTCAAGCCCAGTGAGTGTGCGCCGTTGTCGGCGCATATCGTCGCGCAGATCCTGCATGAGGCCGGGGTGCCGAAGGGGGTGTTCAACCTGGTCAACGGTAATGGGCCGGGGGTTGGCGCTGCGCTGGCCAGCCATGCCGAGGTGGATATGGTGTCGTTTACCGGCTCGACCCGCGCTGGCATCGCTGTGGCCAAGGCGGCGGCCGATACGGTGAAGCGTGTGTCCCAGGAACTGGGCGGCAAATCGGCGAATATCCTGCTCGACGATGCCTACCTGCCCAGCGCGGTGCTCCATGGGGTACAGGCCTGCATCCGCAACAGCGGCCAGTCGTGCAATGCGCCGACACGCCTGCTGGTACCGCGCGCGCAGCAACAGGCGGTGATTGATATCGCCCGGGAAGTGCTGGCCCAGGTGTGCTTCGACGACAGTCACCCGACTTCTGCCATCGGCCCCGTGGCCAATGCCCTGCAATTCGAACGGGTACAGACCATGATCGCCCAGGCCATCGCCGAGGGTTCGCGCTTGATCGCCGGGGGGCTGGGACGACCACCAGGGATTGAGCGCGGCTACTACGTGCAACCTACGGTATTTGCCGACGTCACCCCGGACATGCTGGTGGCGCGAGAAGAAATCTTCGGCCCGGTCCTGGCGATCATGCCGTACGACAGCGAAGCCGAAGCGATCGCCATCGCCAACGACAGCCCTTACGGCTTGTCAGGTTATGTCACCTCGACCAGCCTCGAACGCAGCCGCGGGGTTGCGCGGCAATTGCGCACCGGCATGGTCCACCTCAATGGCGCCCGCGCCGACCAGGCCGCGCCGTTTGGCGGCTATAAGCAGTCGGGGAATGGGCGTGAGTGGGGGGAGTTGGGGTTTGACGAGTACCTGGAGAACAAGTCGCTGTTTGGCTACTGACGGCTTCAGAGGTGTGCGAGGGGCGACAGTTAAATCAACCGCCCCTTGGCACTACGTCGTGCTCCGTGCTTCTTCCATGACCCACTCCACGAACGCCTTGACCTCAGCGCGTTGCATGGCGTCCGGCCGGGTCACCACGTAGTAGGCAAAGCGTGCAGGCCAGGGTTTGTCCAGGACTTGCACGAGGCGGCCGGCAGCGATTTCTTCTCGCGCATATTCCACTGGCACCAGGGCCAGCCCCTGGCCGGCCTCCGCTGCGCGAATCAGCAGAAAGTCATCTTCAAAAGCGCTCCCGCGTTCGGCGCGGGGGTCTTTGGCAACGCCATGTGCCGAGAGCCACAAGGACCAGTCTGCGCGGTCAGAGTCGTGCAGCAACGGCAAGTTGAGGCAGTCCTGGGGCTCAGTGATCTCGGCGCTGGCGGCCACCAGGGACGGGCTGGCCACCGGCACCAGCACCGGCGCCATCAAGCGCGTGACCTGCAGGTTGGGGTAGACCCCCAGCCCATGCCGTAGCGCAACGTCGACCCGGTCCCGGCGCATGTCCGTCACGTTGGACGTGGCTTCGACCCGCACCTCGATGTGCGGATATCGCAGGTTGAAACGGCCCAGGCGCGGCACCAGCCACGAAGCCGCGAACGTGGCAACGGTGCTGACGGTCAAGGTTTGCCGGGACTTGAGGTGTTCCAGGGACAGTACCGCCTCCTGAATCTGCTCGAACGCCTGGAGCAAGGCGGGATAAACCCCGGCCCCGGCTTCAGTCAGGCGCAAGCCACTTCTCTCACGGGTGAACAGCGCCATGCCTACCCGGTCTTCCAACAGCCGAATCTGTTGGCTTACCGCGCCTGACGTGACGTTCAGTGCCTGGGCCGCCGCCTTGATAGTGCCGCGCTGGCCAACCTCAACGAAGGTGCGTAACGCCAGGTAGGGCAGGGAGGTGGCCATTAGATTTAGTTTTCCTAAATTCGTCGACGAAAAATGATCGTTTCCGCTGTGCAGCTGCGGGTCCGATCATAAGCCTTGTTTAGCGAAGTTAAACAGCGTTAGAAAAACTATATCAATCAGGATGCCCTTATGAACCACCCTCGCTGGCGGCTCTGCCTCATATTGCTGTGCACGACTCAGTTCGTCGCACTGCTCGACTTTTCCATCACCATGATCCCTTTGCCGCAGATTCAGGAAAGCCTGGGCTTCACGCCGGGGGCCTTGCAGTGGGTGATCAATGCGTACGGTGTCGCCATTGCAGGCTTCTTGCTGTTGGGCGGGCGCGCCGCCGACATGTTTGGCCGCCGACGGGTGTTCCTGGCCGGGTTGCTGATCTTTACCCTGGGCTCGCTGCTCGGCGGTTTCTCACAGACCCCCGCGATGCTGATCGCCACCCGGGCCATGCAGGGCTTTGGCGCGGCGCTGTTTTCGCCCGCAGCGTTTTCGTTGCTGCTGGCGTTGTTTCCCGATCAGGCCTCACGCAACCGCGCATTGGGTGCCTGGACGGCGGTGGCGGCGAGCGGGTTTGTCGTGGGCCTGATCCTCGGCGGCATCATCACCGACATCCTCGGATGGCGCTGGGTGCTATGGATCAACGTACCCGTCGGTGTGGTGGTGATAGCCCTGGCCGGTTCCCTGCCGGCGGGGCAGCGCGATGCGACAATGGCCGCGAGACGCCTGGACCTTGGCGGCGCGATGTTGGTCGCAGCGGGTGCGGCCACCCTGGTGTTCGCCTTTGCCAACAGCGAGCACGTCGGGCTTGCGTCTCCCGTGACCTATGGACTGATTGCATTGGCCATGGGGCTGCTGGCGCTGTTTGTCTGGGTAGAAAGCAAGGTTGAATACCCGTTGATGCCGATCCCGGTTTTCTGGCGTCGCATGACCGGCGGCGCGAACCTGGTGTCGTTGCTCGCGAACACCGCGCTGGGTCCGACCTTTGTCGTGGTTGCGCTTTATATGCAGGAAATCCTCGGTTTTACCGCGACCCAGACCGGCTTGGGGCTGCTGCCGATGGCGACGGCGTTCACCCTCTCCAGTGCCTGGGCAGGGCCGACCTTGATCGCCAAATTAGACACGAAGCCGGTCATTCTGGGCGGCATGACCGTGTTTATTGCCGGCCTCGCGCTGCTGGGCATGTCGCTGGCGGTGGATGCGTCCTGGGCCGTTTCCATCCTGCCGGGTACGGTGTTGGCGGGTATTGGCTACGGCATCGCGTTTCCGGCGTGGACGGTGGCCGGTATCGAGGGCGTCGATGAGGCCGATCACGGGTTGGCGGGAGGCATGCTGACCACGACCCAGGAAGTCGGTTCTGCCGTTGGCCTGGCGGTGGGGGTCGCGGTGAGCATCGCGGTGCTGGCCGGTGGCGGCAGTTCGGTGCAGGGCTTCAGCTATGCCATTCTGGTCTCCGCGTGCATGGTCGTGCTCGGCGTTGCCTGTGCTGCGCTGATCCTGCCGGGCAAGGTCAACCCGCTGGAGCTTGCCCGCTGATCAGGCTGAAAAAGGCGACGCATCGCGTCGCCGCTTTGATTCAGCCGGCTGCTGTTCGCGACCGGTTGCTGCCCGGCATTTCCCGCCCATCATCAGCCCTCGGGAGCCTTGAGCTGCGAAAAGGCGGGCAGGGCTTTGTTTCAGCGCGCTATACAATTCCCACCCGCAAACCATAAAATGAGAAGCATTATCATTAATGCGAATCTCCCATGCACGACAACAGCCTGTTCTCCCCCGTCGCCCAGTTGTATGTGAACCATCACGGCTGGCTGCGGGGGTGGTTGCATCGGCGGTTGGGGCACAGTGCCGATGCCGAGGATCTGGCCCACGACACCTTTATCCGCGTGTTGCGCTCCCAGGAGGATGTGCGTGAGTTGCGCCAGCCCATGGCGTTCCTGGCGACCATTGCCAATGGCTTGCTGATCAATCGCTGGCGACGCCAGGCCATCGAGAAGGCGTATCTGGAGGCGTTGGCGGCGCGGCCGGAGGCGTACGAGCCGTCGCCGGAAGAGCGGCACTTGATGATCGAGACCCTGTTGCAGCTCGATTCGTTGCTGGTGGGGTTGTCGATGCGGGTGCGGCAGATTTTCTTTTTATCCCAGCTCGACGGGTTGACCTACCCGCAGATCGCCGCGCAGCTGAGCCTGACCGTGGCGCAGGTGCAGCGGGCCATGGGCAAGGCGTTCAGTGTCTGTTATGCGAGCCGTTTCGAATGAGTGAAGCGGTGGTTGATCCCCGGGTGCGCGATTGCGCCATCGACTGGATGGTGCGCATGCAGTCCGGGCTGATGGGCACTGCCGAGCAACAGGCACTGGAGCGGTGGCGGCAGGCGAGTGCCGAGCATGAATACGCCTGGCAGCGGGTCAGCAGTTTGCCGCTGCTGTTGCAGCCGGGGGCGAATCTGCTGGGCGATGCCACGGCGCGCCGGGCGCTGGAGGCGGCCGGGGCCGATCCGCAGCGACGGCGGCACGTGCTCAAGTGCCTGCTGGCCCTGGGCTTGCTGGGCGGGGTCGGCTGGCAGGGGGCGGAGTCGACCCTGGTGCGTTCGGCGCTGGCGACCTACCGCACCCGTATCGGCGAGCGGCAACGCTGGGCGCTGGCGGACGGTGGCGCGCTGTGGCTGAACACCGCCAGTGCGGTGAACCTGGAGTTGAGCGCAACCCAGCGCAGGGTGCAGTTGATCGAGGGCGAAATGGCCCTGGATAGGCCGGCTGCATCGGCCTCGCTGCAACTGCTGAGCGAGGACGCGGTGCTCTACAGCCATGGCGCCCATCTGCTGTTGCGTCAGGATCGGCAGGGCACCCAGGTCAGGGTGCTGCGCGGGTGGGTGCAGGTCAGTGCGCGCCATCACTCGGCGCCGGTGCCGCTGCACGCCGGTTGGCAAACCCGGGTCGACGGCCGGGGCGTCGCCGCGCCAAGCCCCGTGGATACGGTTCTGGCCCAGGCCTGGCTGCGGGGCATCTTGCCCGCCGAGCGCATACGCCTGGAGCAGTTGCTGGCGGAGCTGTCGCGCTACCGCCCAGGCATTTTGCGTTGCAGTGCAGAGGTCGCGGCCTTGCGCGTGAGCGGCAGTTTTCAACTGGACGACACCGATGCCGCATTGGCGTTGGTGGCCCTGGCGCTGCCGGTGCGTATCGAGCGCCGGACCCGTTATTGGGTGACGGTGGTGCCGGCCTGAAACTTTTTTTTCGTCGGGGCGATAGTTTTTCAGATCTGGCTTGGCCTTTAGGTATTACCCACCGAAACAGGTGGGTCTCGACCCCTAGGAGCCCTGCATGATTTTCCCCGCCCGAGCCTTGTGCACTCACACCCTTGGCGTGCTTTTCCTCAGTGTGCAGCCGCTGTACAGCGTGGCAGCGTTCGCCGCTGTCGAGCGTCAGCACTACAGCATCGAGGCCGGCCCGCTGGATCAGGTGCTGTCGCGGTTTGGCGCCGTGGCCGGCATCAGCCTGGCCGGCAGCGCGCTGCTCACGGCGGGCAAGACCAGCCCCGGGCTGCACGGGGAGTTCAACCCGGAGGCGGGCCTGACCCAACTGTTGAGCGGGACTGGCCTGAGCTATCAGCGCCAGGCCGACGGTGGTTATGCCTTGCGCGTGGGCCAGGGGCAGGGCGCGGTGGTGCTGCCGGCGCAGCAGGTCAAGGGTGAAAACCCCGAGCAGGCCGAGGTCTACCGGGCGCCGCGTTCGTCGGTGTATATCTCCGGCGAAGACATGCAGCGCTTTGGCGTGGTGTCGGTGGGGGATGTGCTCAAGGGCCAGCCCGGGGTCCAGGTGGGCGACAGCCGCAATGGCGGCGGCCTGGATGTGAACATTCGCGGGATCCAGGGCCAGAGCCGGGTGGCGGTGACGGTGGACGGTTCGCAGCAGGCGCTGGATGTGTATCGCGGCTATGCCGGCACCCAGCAGCGCAGCTACATCGACCCGGACATGATCAGCGACATCAGCATCGACAAGGGCCCGAGCCTGACCTCCAGCGCCATCGGCGGCACGGTGAAGATGCGCACCCTGGGCGTCGGCGACATCCTCAAGGACGGCCAGAACATCGGCCTGCGGCTCAAGGGTGACGTCTGGAACAACGGCGTGGCCCCGGCCTCCCGTGACCCGCACTCCCAGACCGAAGACCTGTACTCGGAACCGCACCAGAGCCGGGGCGGCCTGTTCGGCTCCGACGCCCAGGCCGGCAGCGCCGCGTTCGCCTATTCCCATGAACAGTTCGACGTGGTGGCGGCCTATGCCCACCGCAAGCAGGGCAACTATTTCTCCGGCAGAAAGGGCCAGGACCGCTACCGCACCTTTGACCGTTATGACCAGGAAGAAACCAGCGTGGCCACCACCTACAACGCTGGCGAAGAGGTGCTCAACTCGTCGGCCGAGACCGAGTCGGTCCTGCTCAAGACCACGATCCGCCCGGCGGACGACCACACCTTCGACTTCGGTTATCGCCGCTACGACGGACGCATCGGCGAGATCATGCCTTCGGATATTTTCCGCTTCGGCACCGGCGGCATTTATCAGTACCCCCTGGGCCACACCAAGATCGACACCTACACCGCGCGCTACAACTACCTGCCCTCGGGTAACCCGTTGCTGGACCTGACCGCCGACCTGTGGATGACCGACGCGCAAACCAGCCAGTTGACCTCCTGGTCGGCGCCGGCCTCCCAGGCCTTTCGCACCGACCGCGCCTGGAGCCGCCAGGCCAACCGCCGCACGGGCGGTGGCTTGGCCAACACCTCGCGGTTCGAGACTAATTACGGCGACTTGAAACTGGACCTGGGCGGCTCGTTCCAGCTGGAGGAGCTGCGCCCGCAGAAGGGCGTGCTCACCACCCAGGACGATATCAACGCCAACCGCAGCCTGCGCGAGGGTTCCCGGCAGGAGTTCAGCTTCAACGGCAAGCTGGAGTACAAGCCCCTGGACCAACTGACCCTGTGGGGGGGCGGGCGATACACCCATTTTCGCAGCAAGGATCAGGTCGCCCAGGCGACGGCGCGCAAGGAGGTGCGCGAGCACAAGTACGTGACGGTCAACAAGCCCGGCGACTACGGCTACCTGATGTGGTTCCCGGACCAGAACGGGCTGTACACCGACGCCACCGACCCGCGGCTGAACAACGGGATCGTCTTCAACAACACCAACTACCCGTTCGAGGGCACGCCCTATAACCAATACGGCGCCACCGATACCGACGTCGGCGACGCTCAAGTGGGCAGCGTGGTCAGCGGTTATAACTATTCCGGCAAGGACAGCAACAGCGGCGGCGCCTTTGCCCCGGCCTTCGGCATCAACATCGAAGTGCTGCCGGACACCTTCGTCTATGCCTCCTACACCCAGGGTATTCGCATGCCGTCGTTGTTCGAAACCGGCCACGGCGTGCAGCAGACGACCCCCGGCAAGGGCCTGAAACCCGAGCGCTCCAGCAACTGGGAGATCGGTGCCAGCACCCTGCAAAAAGGCCTGCTGTTCGATGACGACTCGGCGGCGATCAAGCTGGCCTACTTCAACAACAGCATCAAGAACTACATCACCCGCTACTACGACCCGAGCCCGGGCCTGTGGGGCCTGATGCGCTTCAGCAACACCGACAGCTATAAAACCAGCGGCCTGGAACTGCAAACCCGCTACGACGCCGGCCGGGTATTTGCCGACCTGTCGTCCACCTATTACCTGAAGACCGAAACCTGCGATGCGGCCTTCGCCGCCACCCTGCGCGCCACCGCTAACCCCTACCAGAAAACCAGCGACACGCCGAACTGCACCCCGGGCAGTTTCATGGGCTCCTACACCAACACCCAGAACCCGCCGCGCTTCGCCGGCAACCTGACCACCGGCCTGCGCTTCTTCGACCAGAGCCTGACCCTGGGCACCCGCATCACTTACACTTCGGGCCCCACGGTGACCGCCGACAAACCGTGGCAGACCGGCGCCACCACGCCCCAGCTGAACTACCGCGAAGTGGCGCTGTTCGATCTGTTCCTCAACTACAAGTTGCAGGAGCACGCCCAGCTCAATGTCTCGCTGCAAAACCTGACCGACCGCTATTACCTGGACCCGCTGGCGCAAAGTTTCATGCCGGCGCCCGGACGTACGTTGCGGGTGGGGCTGCAAGCCCGGTTCTAAGGCGATCAGGCCTGGGCGTTGACGCCGATCCGGGCCTGCAGCCAGTCCTGATACTGCGCCAGGCTGTCCGTCGCCAGGTCGCCGTTTTTCGCGCTCAGGGTCTTGCCCTCCAGGCGCCCGATCTGCAGCAGGTACTGCAAGCCGTTGGCGATATGGGTGGCGTCGCCTTTGCCGAGGGACTGCACGTCGGGCAGTTCGACCTTGTTGCTGCTGGGGTCGAAGGTTGCCCAGCTAGGGTTGGCGCGGTAACGGGCGGTCATCTCGGCCGTGGCGTTCTGGCTGTCGAGAAAGCTGGCGTCGAGTTGGGCCTGGAGTTGCGGCGTGGCGTTGGCGACCTCGATCCTGGCGGCCTTGAGGGTGCCGTTTTCCAGCGACTTTCTGAGGGCATCGACAGCCGGCAATGAAAATGAACTGCTTCCGATCATGGTGGTACTCCCTGGTTGGTATCCAGGGAGCACAGCAAAACCCGGGCCATGGAGGCGCAGCCTTAACCGGCAAGGGCCTGGCCTGAGCGCTGGGCGAGCAGGTGGCAGCGGCTTGCCGAAATTGGCCAGGGCCTGCCGCCCGGGCGCTTCCCGCTTATGCCCGGGGCGGCAGATTCAGCAGCCGGATCTCGAGGATTTCCACGCTTTCCCAGACCCGCTGCGTGATGTAGGGCTCGTCCTCAAGCCATTGATCCAGTTCCGCGCGCTGGGCAAAACCCAGGTGCACGTTGGAGCCGATCATTTTGCCTTGGGGGTCCAGCAGTACGCCGCCGCCGAGCAGTCGGCCCTGGTCGGCGAGTTGTTGCAGGCGCTGCAGATGCTGTTCGCGGCAGGCCATGCGGCGTTCCAGGGCATCGTCATAGTCGTGGGCGATCAGGGCAAAGGGCATGGCGGTGTCTCCGAGGTGGGGCGGGTACGGCAATCGCGCAGTACCCGCAGGTGGGGGATCAGGCGCGCTGGGCGAGCGCTGCGTGCGGGCGTTCGGCGGCAGGTTCGCTGGCCGGACGTGAAAGCAGGGCGGCGATCGCGGCCACCAGGGCCAGGCCACCGATGAAGTAGCCCACGGGCAGCCAGGCATGGCCGTCGCCGAGCAGCGCATAACACACGCTCGGCGAGAAGCCGGCGACGATAAAGCTCAACTGGGTGGCCAGGCCGACGCCGGTGTAGCGCACGCGAATGCTGAACATCTCCGCGTAGAAGGACGGCCACAGGGCGTTGGGCGCGCTGTAGACGATGCCTTTGAGCAGCACGGTGCTGAAGATGATCAGCCCGATCTGGCCTGTGGTGATCGACCACAGGAACAGGAACACCCCGGCACAGCAGGCCAGGGACCCGGCGGCGAAAATGCGCTTCTTGCCGATCCGGTCCGCCAGCAGGCCGAACAGCGGTTGGCAGACCAGGGCCACGACCTGGCTGGCGGCAATCGCCGAGAGCATGGACGCGCGGTCCACCTGCTGGTTATTGGTGGCCCAGGACAGGCCGAAGATAATCACCAGCGACGACACCGAGCAGATCAGGGCGCAACAGAACACCACGACAAAGGCGCGCCATTCCTTGCTGAACATCTCCAGCACCGGAATCTGCGAAGCGTCGTGTTTTTTCGCCATGAATTCGGGGCTCTCATCCACCCCACGGCGGATGATCCAGGTAATCGCCACCATCACCGCGCTCAGCAGGAACGGGATGCGCCAACCCCAGGCCAGCAGCTGTTCTTCCGACAGCATCGACAGCGGGATAAACACCGAGGTGGCGAGGATCGAGCCCATGGAGGCGCCGTTGATCAACCAGCTGGTGTAGAACGCCTTGTTCTTGCCGGGCGCGTGTTCCATGGTCAGCAGGCTGGCCCCGACCTGTTCGCCTCCGGCGGACAGGCCTTGCAGCAGCCGGCACAGCACCAGCAACGCCGGGGCCCAGGCGCCGATGCTGGCGTGGGTCGGCAGCAGGCCGATGGTGAAGGTCGCCAGGCCCATCAACAGCAGGGTCATCATCAGCACTTGCTTGCGTCCGAGGCGATCCCCCAGGTGCCCGAACAGCAGCGCGCCGATGGGCCGGGCGATGTAGCCGACGCCAAAGGTGGCGAGGGCCGCCAGGGTGCCGGCCATGGGGTCGTCGGACGGGAAGAAGATTTTGTTGAAGACCAGCGCCGCCGCCGAGCCATAAATGAAGAAGTCGTAGTACTCGACCACGCTGCCGAGAAAACTGCCGAAGGCGGCCCGGCGGGCCATGCTCCGGTTGTCGGGTTGAGGGCTATTCATAAGCAACCTTTATTGTGATTGTGGTGGTTGAACTCGGTGCTGCTCAGCGGGTGCCAAAGGGCGCCAGCTGGCTGCCGCCGCAGACGTGAATGACTTCGGCGGTAATAAATGCAGCGTCGCTGGAAGCCAGGAACGAGGTGGTGTTGGCGATATCCTCGGGGGTGGTCAGGCGCTTGAGGGGCGTGTCGCCAATGGAGCTGTCGGCCATGCGCTGGAAGCTCTCGGCATCGCGCCCATCCAGGGTAAAGGCCGAGGGCAGCAGCCCCGGGGCGATGGCATTGACCGTCACGTTGTGCGGCGCCAGTTCCCTGGCCATGGAGCGGGTCAGGCCCACCAGCCCGGCCTTGCACGCGACGTAGGCGGGCGGGCCGCCGGCGACCCAGCAGCGCGAGACGATATTGATCACCCGGCCGCTGGCCTGGGCCTGCCAGTACGGCGCGACCTTCTGGCACAGCAGGGCCGGGCCGCGCAGGTTCACCGCGAGCATGTGGTCCCACTGGGCGACGTCGAAGTCATAGATCGAACCCCGGTGATTGACCGCCGCGTTGTTCACCACCACATCGATGCGGCCGAAGGCGGCGCCGGCCTGGGCGACCATGGCGATGATCGACGACTCATCGCCGAGGTCGGCCTGAATCGCCAGGGCGCGCTGGCCCGGCTCCAGGTGCAGGGTTCGCAGCAGTCCCTGGGCGGCATCCAGATTCAGGTCCACGGCGACCAGGTCCAGGCCGTCGCGGCACAGGCGCGTGCAAATGGCGCGGCCCAGTTCGCCGGCGGCGCCGGTGACCAGGGCCACGCGGCGGTGGGTGTGGGGGCTGTTCATTGGCTGATGGCCTCGTGGCGGGAAGAGACGGTGGGCTGGTTGTCGAGCCCCATGTAGTGCCGGACCAGGGTCCGGTTGCGCGACAGTTTCTGCAGGTCGCTGTAGGTGCTGGAAAAGTCCTCGATCGACACCCAGTCGTTGAAACCACTGGCGCGCAGGGTGGCGAGCATCGCCTGCAGCGGCAGCACTCCGACGTCGGGCGGGCACCAGTCCCACTGCCAGCCCTGGCCCGGGCCGAGGGGGCGGTAGGCGACGTTTTTGATCTGGACGTGGGCCAGGTGCGGGCCCATCAGGTCCAGGGACAGTTGCACATCCTCGCGGCCCTCGATGGCCAGGTTGCCGATGTCATAAATGATGCCCAGGTGCTGGTGCGGGTAGTGTTCGGCCACGCGCATGGCCAGGGACGGGCTGGAGCAGATGGTGCGCTGGTGCACCTCCAGCACCAGGCGCACGCCCTGGGCCTGGGCCCGCGGCAGGATCTGGTCGAGGAAGCAACGCATCCGGGCATAGGCCTCGGGGTAGCGTTCGCCTTCATAGCTGGGGGCCCACAGCCGCAGCCGGGCCTGATCGGCGAGGGCGGCGAGGTCGATCATGCGCAGGGTCTGGTCGAGGTCGCCCACGGTCAGGTAAGGGCTGAGGCCAAACACCTTGAGGCCCAGGGCCTGGCAATGGCGCTGGATGCCCTCGATCGCCGCGGCATTGGGGGCGATGGTGCAGCGATTGTTGCTGCGGGCGTTCCAGGGTTGGCTCGGGTCGAGCGGGCGGGTGTCTGCCACGCGCCACTCGACCCCCTGGTAACCCAGGCGGGCCAGTTCGTCTGCCAGCGCCTCGGGGCTGAGGCTGGGCAGGGACGCGCTGGAGGCGCCTAGTCGCGGCTCGGGGTGGGTCATGGAGCAGGTCCTCGCAAGGTCGGTCGGTGAAGTCTGGAGGCATGCTAAATCAAAGATTTGGTTGATTAAATTGATATAAAATCCGCTGTTAATTAACCTGTGGGTTGACTAAAAAGGTGCATCCCCGCCGTGAGCCAATCTTCGATCAACCTGCGTCATCTGCGAGTCTTCACCGCCGTGGTCAGCTCCGGCAGCCTGGTCACCGCTTCGAAACTGCTGCACATCACCCTTTCCGCCGTGTCCAAGAGCCTCAAGGAACTGGAACAGGAGCTGGGGGTGCAGTTGCTGGTGCGGGGGCGCAAGGGGGTGCGCTTCACCGAGGCCGGGGAGGCCTTCCACAAGCATGCGGCGCAGACCCTGGCCAGTTTCAACCAGGCCATGGACCCGACCCGGGTCGACACCCAGGCCCCGCAACTGCTGCGGGTCGGGGCGTTGCCCACGGCGGCCGGCTACATGCTGGCGCCGGTGGTGGCGCAGATGCGCGAGCGCTATCCCCAGGTGCGGGTCCAGGTGCTGTCCGGGGTCTACGATTTTCTGGTGGGCAAGTTGCGCACCCATGACATCGACCTGATCGTCGGGCGCCTGATCGGTCGCGACATGCTCGGCGTGGCCTTTGAAGCGCTGTACGAAGAAGACCTGCTGCTGGTGGTTCGCCATGACCATCCCCTGGCCAAACGGGAACACCTGGTGCTCGATGACCTGCTGCCCTATGTGCTGCTGGCCTCGCCCCAAGGCACCCTGGTACGCATCAGCGTGGATAATTTCCTGCTGTCCAGCGGCGCCGCGAGTGGCTTCCAGATGCTCGAATCTCTGAGCGAAACCTTTTCCCGGGTCTACCTGCAGGATTACGACGCGGTCTGGTTCGTGCAGCGCGGGGTGGTCGACCTTGACCTGCGCCTGGGCGTGGTCCGTGCGCTGCCGTTTGCCAGCCCGCTGCTGCGGGCCCCGGTGGGCTTGACCACGCCCACCGATCGCCCGCTCTCGGAAGCGGCCCGGCACTTCATCCAGTTGCTGCGTGACTGGCGCGCTCGATAAGCGCCTGGCGCGGGTGCTTGGCAGGTTTTAGAAGGTCCCGCGCAGGGTCACCGCGACGTTGCGTGGGTCGCCGTAGTAGTAACCGGTCGCGGTCGCGGCCACCTTCTTGTAGTAGTGCTTGTCGAAGATATTGTTGGCGTTGAGTTGCAGCGAGTACTGCTCGTTGAAGCGGTAGCCCAGCAGCGCGTTGTACACCGCATAGCCGCTTTGGGTGGCCTCGGCGCTGCCGTTGCGCGAGTAGATGTCGCTTTGGGCGCTGACCCCGCCGCCGACGGTCCAGGCCCCGTATTGCCCCGGCAGGCGGTAGCTGGAGAACAGCTTCAGCTGGCGCTTGGGGTCGGTGGAGCGCAGGACGTTGCCGGTGTTGCCGACGGTGTCCTTGAGGTACTCGGTGGTGGTGTAGGTGTAGCCGCCGCTGACCTGCCAGCCGGGCAGCACTTCGCCGGACACTTCCAGCTCGACGCCGTCGCTGCGGTTCTTGCCGGCGGCGACCTTGCAGTAGCCGGCGGTGTAGTTGGGCGGGCAGGGGTTGGGGCTGCTCAGGTCGTCCAGGGCATTGCCCACCTGGTTGATGCGGAACACCGCGAGCGAGGTGTTCAGGCGGCCGCCGTAGAACTCGCCCTTGATCCCCATTTCATAGGCTTCGCCGGTGACCGGTTCGAGCACTGAACCGGCGGCGTCGGTGGCGCTTTGCGGGTTGAAGATTTCGGTGTAGCTGCCGTACAGGCTGAAGTTCCGGTTCAGGTCGTAGATCAGCGCCGCGTACGGCACCACCTGCCGGTCGACACTGTATTGGCCGGAACTCCTGGTGTTGTTTTCCTGCTCGTAGTCGTACCAGTTCAGGCGCGCGCCGATGATGGCGGTCAGCGGGTCAGCCAGGGAAATGCGCCAGGTGGCGTGGGCCGCTTCCTGGGTGGTACGGGTGCGCACCGGGTGGGCGCTGATGTTGATCGAGGGCTCGGCCAGGCTGGTTTTCGGGTCCCACTGGCGGATGTCGAAGACCCCGGAGGTAACGAAGTTGGTGGCCGAGGCATAGGAGTCGTTGCGGATGCGTTCGACACCGACCATCAGCTCGTGCTCGCGACCCAGCAGTTCGAAGGGGCCGTTGAGGGTGGCGCTGAGGTTGGTCTGCTGGCTTTCGCCGCCGTCGCCTTCGGTGACCTGGTAGTTCATCAGGTAGGGGTTGGTGCTGCTGGCGCGGGTGAAATAGGTCTGCTTGAAGCCGTTGTCGTCCAGCTCGAACTGGGTGCGGGTGGCCGACAGCTTGAGGGTCCAGTCGTTGTCGAAGTTGTGCTCCAGCTCGCCGAAGGTCTGCAGGTTGCTGCGGTTCCAGCGGTTCCAGTCGGCGCCCAGGTACGTGCTGCGCGACAGCTTCAGCGGCGAGCCGTCGAAGTTGGCCGGCAGGCCGCCCCAAGACCCCGTGGCCTCAAGCTCGGTGTACTCGATGCCGGTGGTGAAGGTGGTGCGCTCGTCGAGGTCGGCGGCCAGGGCGCCGTAGAACACGTTCTTGCGCTCCATGCGGCTGTCCTGGAACGAGTCCTTGTCGTCGTGCACGGCAATCATCCGTCCCCGGATTGCGCCGTTGTCGGTGAGCGGGCCGGAGAGGTCGGCGACGTAGCGTTGCGCGTCCCAGGAGCCGGCGGTGACCGTGGCCGAGGCCTGGAAGTCGCGAGTGGGGCGCTTGCGCACCAGGTTCACCGTGCCCGACGGGTTGCCCGCGCCAC
The DNA here is from genome assembly GCF_000416215.1 of Pseudomonas sp. CF161. Lineage (NCBI taxonomy): Bacteria > Pseudomonadati > Pseudomonadota > Gammaproteobacteria > Pseudomonadales > Pseudomonadaceae > Pseudomonas > Pseudomonas sp. CF161. Next base: position 27,516 of record NZ_ATLP01000090.1, on the reverse strand, counting down.
GCAGCATGCCGGTGGCGCCGCGCAGGACTTCGGCGCGGTCGATGATCGCCGAGTCGCTCTGGATAAACGAACCGCCGCCGCTGCCCTGGACCACGGTGGCGCCGTCGTACTGGATGGCGTCGATCTGGTAGCCGCGCGAGTAGTAGGTCACCCGCTCGCTGTCGGTGTAGTCGACGACGATGCCCGGGGTCTGCTCCATCATGCTCGTCAGGTTGGTGATGTTCTGGTCGTCCAGGCGCTGGCGGGTCAGCACCGATACCGATTGCGGCGTGTGGCGCAGGGTCTGCGGCATTTTGCCGATGGTCACGGCGCCGGTGGTGTAGGAGCCGGAGTGCTCGGTGGTGGCGCCCAGGAGCTCGCTGGAGATGGTGGTGGCGCCCAGCTCCAGGGCGGCGCCGCTGGCCGTGGCCGGGACGAGGATAAAGCTGTTGGCCGACTGCTGCTGGATCTGCACGCCACTGCCCTGCAACAGCAGCGACAGGGCCTGGGCATTGTCGTGGGCGCCGCTGACGCCCCGGGTCTGTTTGCCTTGCAGGCTCGTGGCGTCATAGGACAGGTTCAGCCCACCCTGGCGCGCCAGTTGTTCCAGGGCCTGGTCCAGGGGGCCGGCGGCGATGTTCCAGGTGCGGGCCTGTTGCGCGGTTGCGGGTTGCTCGGCACGGGCCAGCGAGGGCAGGCCGGCGCTGGCCATGGCCAGGCCGAACAGGGCGCCACGGATGGCGCGCTGCAGCGGGTCGGGTTGAGCAACGCTTGGGTGAATCATTCGAAACTCCTGTGGGAAGAGGGCGGCGAAAATTGCCTTTATTCCTACAGGCCGAACGCGAATGAGAAAGTACCTCATTTATCTTTGAACAATTTCAACTCGCTGAAACATTGACCCAATAGCGGGTGCGGTAGTCGACCCGGACCGGCAGGGTTTTCGCGATCAGGGCGAGGATCTGGTCGGTGTCGGCCAGTTGATAGGTGCCGGACACCTTCACCCCGGCGACCTCGTCGGCGCAGCGCAGCAAGCCCGGGCGATAACGCGAGAGTTCGGCGATGAACTCGCCCAGGGGCATCTGCTGCACGCTCAGCACGCCTTCGCTCCAGCCCCAGGGATCGCCATGGGTGATCGCCGGCCGCACCTGGCCGCTGGCGCTGAACAGCAACTGTTCGCCGGGGGCGGCGATGCGCAGGGCGCGGCCGTTGGGGGCATACAGCATCACATCGCCGCGACGCACGGCGAGCACCGTGTCTTCGCCCCGCTGGCGCACCAGCAGGTGGGCGTTGAGGGCCTGGAGCATGCCGTCGCGGGTGGTCACCCGCAACGGACGCGGGTCCTTGCCGGTGTCGATCGCCACTTCGCCCTGGACCAGGCTCAGGTTGCGCAATTGTTTGTCAAAGCGCAGGTCGATGGCGCTGGCGGTGTTGAGCTGGATCTTTGCACCGTCGGCGGTGTGGTAGGTGCGGCGTTCGCCGGTGGCGGTGTGACGGTCGGCCAGCAACGAGGGCAGCCCGAGCTGTTCGCGCCCGACCCAGCCCAGGCTGCCGGCGGCGCACAGCACGCCCAGCAGCTTGAGGGTGTGGCGGCGGCTGGTGTGGTGGCTGGCGTGGTGGCGCTGGGTGCCTTCCAGGGTGCGCCGGCTGAGGTCGCGGGGCAGGCCGCTGAACTCATCGCACATGGCCTCGACCTGGGTCCAGGCCAGGGCGTTATGCGGGTGCTGCTGCAACCAGTGCTGGAACCCTTGTTCGGTTTCGGCGCTGGGTGGGTTGTAGCGCCGTTGCACCAGCCATTCGATGGCCTGTTCGACGTGGGCCTGGCCCGGGGTGATTTCAGGACTGTGCATAGCGCCACCGGTAGCAGGTTGCCATGGCCTTGGCCAGGTCGCGCTCGACGGTGGCGCGGGAGATGCCCAGGTGCTCGGCGATGGTCTTGCAGCTCATGTCATCGAGCTGGGCATGCAGGAACACCTGGCGCACCCGTGGCTTGAGCAGCATCAGCAGTTGGTCGAGGCGCTCCAGGGTGTCGAGAATCACCCAGCGCTGTTCTTCCGACGGTGCTGCGCTGGGCGGCATCAGCGCCAGGCTTTCGAGGTAGGCCTGCTCCAGGGCACGGCGCCGGTACTGATCGATCATCAGCCCGCGAGCGATGCTGCTCAGGTACGCCCGGGGCTCCTTGAGCGGGTGCGCGTGGCTCGCCTTGAGCAGGCGCACGAAGGTGTCCTGGGCCAGGTCGGCGGCATTGGCGTGGCAGCCGACGCGACGGCGCAACCAGGTCGTGAGCCAGGAATGGTGGGAGCGATAGAGCAGGTCCACTTCAGAGGAATTCAGGGTGTCTCTCGTGTGCATCGTGGATCGGGTCCTGCCCCAGGGGGTTGTTATTGAAAATCGTTCTCATCTTATGCGTTCGCTGCCCGATAACGCAATTAGCAATCGTTCGCTATTTCGTCGTTCGGCTGACCATTGGTCGACTTCGCGGCGGCGGGCCAGAGGCTCGCAGAGCCGCTGCTTTCTGCTAATGTCGCCGCCAGTTAATCTCCGCCCACCCGCGCTGACCCAAGGACGACCCCTCGATGGCCTACGAAATTCATATCCTCAGAACCGCCGACGCGGGCGAGATCAGCCTGCAAGAGTGGCACGCGGTGTGTGCCGCCGACCCCTCGCTGGAGCTGCAGGAGCAACTGGTCGGAATCAACCCGCGCACCGGTGAAACCATCGTTCTCGGTGAGACCGATGCCGCGTCCTGGCGGTCTCCGGTGAGCGGTGATGAGTACCTGTTCGACTATCGCCGCGGGCGCATTTCGTTTGTGCATGACGATGAACTGATCATCAAGGCCAAGGACATTGCCCGCGCCCTCGGTGCCCGGGTCGAGGGCGACGAAGGCGAAGCGTATTGAGGCCAAGGCCGTCACCGATCACACAGGAACCCTGGAAATGTCAGCTCAGCTTGCGACTCGCGGTTATCAGCAACTTCTGCAATTGCAGCAGCGAATCCATCAATTCACGGTGGCTGCCGCCGAAGAGCTGGAGGCCGACTTTACCCGCCACGACACACCGCTGTATGTCGGCACCCTGCAGTACCTGGCCCTGGCCCCGTTGCACGGCGGGCTGCACGTCGAGTTTTATGGCGAGGTGTATGACGAGCCCCTGTCCTGGACGCTGGAGTGCCTGAGCCGGCAAGAGGTGGCGGATACCCTGGTGTCCCTGACCTTCACCGGCCCCGACTCGGGCGCCAATGGCACCCGTGAATGGGAATTCACGTCCCTGCTCGACAGCGATGTGCGCTTTCCCGCGTTGCGCTCCCTGGTCATCAGCCCGACCGAGCCGCAGCACCATAACGCGTCGTTGATCCAGCGCGCCGGCAGCATCATGGAGGAGGGCGGCGAAGTCGCGCGCTTTTGCGCCAAGGCGCCGAACCTGACCCAGCTGGTGCTGCCCAACTCGCCCAACCGCGATTTTTTCCAGGTGCCGTTGCCGCAGTTGGCGACGCTGCGCATCGGCGGCAATTTCGACACCCAGCAATTTATCGACAACCTGGCAGCCTCGAGCAATCTGCCCAATCTGCGGTCGCTCGACTTCACCGAATCCACCGAACTGCAAAGCACCTGGGCCGATGTGCGCGCGGATGACCTGGTGACCCGTTTTTCGTCCTATCAGGCACTGTTTGCCAGCCCGGTCTGCGACGTGCTGCGAGCCCTGGTGCTGCGCAACAGTTGCTTGAGCCTGGAGCAGTTGCAGGCCCTCAACGCCCAGCGGCCGAACCTGCAATTCCAGGTGGTACAGGCGACCCATGGCGGCTATGTCAGCCATTTCGCCCGGGATGTCTTCCCGTGGCGGCACCTGGTGCAGGCGGATCCGGGGCAACGCTGAGCATGTCCGGCAGCGGCTACAGAAGACCCGTAGCCGCTGCCGGGCCCGCGAGGCTGCGCTGTCCCTTGCACCCACCGAATACCTTCTGATGGATCGCGGACGGCGCAACCGTTGATGGCGTTCAATCGAACTGGGTAAAAAACTCGCCGGAGATCAGGTCCTGCAAAAACTGCTTCTGGTCGGCCGTCACCAGGCTGCGTGGGGAGTAGCCGTGTTCGTCGGGGGGCGCCAGCAGGCGTGCCTGGGTTTCTTCGGCGACTTGCGCCAGCGCGGCTTTTTCCGCGTCGGACATGATCGCGAAGTAGTCGGGCATGGACTCCTGCAGGCGGATGGCGAAGTCCGGATCCAGGTAGTCGTCGTCGGTAAACATCAGGTGCCAGATGTAATCGAAAGCCAGGTTGGCGAGGGTTTTCATGGGGTGCGGCGTCCTTGCAGGGGCGAGGTGCGCTCAACGAAGGTTGGGCGCGTTGATTCAGTAGCCGGGGGCAGTTTAGGCCCCCGGGCAAAATCAATCCTGACTCTGAAAGCCATCATCGAAAATAGTTTCGATCGGCAACTGAAATACCCGCGCAATCTGGAACGCCAATGGCAGGCTCGGATCGTAGCGGCCGTTTTCGATGGAGTTGATGGTTTGCCGCGAGACATCCAGCAGCACGGCCAGGTCGGCCTGTGACCACTTGCGCTCGGCGCGCAGTTCCTTGAGTTGGTTTTTCATTGATAGCGATGGTTGGCGAGGCGCAGGCCGATCATCCACATCGCGCCCATTACCGGCCACACCCACAGCCAGGAGATGTGTGGGAAACCGACATTTTCCAGAAAACCGTAGCTGAAGGTCAGCAGCGCGGAGGCGGCAAAGGCAAACCCCAGGGCTTCGAACTGGATCCGCAGGTGCATTTCGTCCAGGCGCCGCAACTGGCGCACGATGGCCCAGCACATCAGTCCGGCCGGCACCACCGGGGTCAGGGTGATGAGGATGCGCAGCGCCATGCTGAAGTCCTCGGGGCGCCGCAGCAGGATCAGCGAACTGACCAATGCCAGTGCGTAGAGGCCCAGGGAGGCGGCCATTTCGTAGTAGTAGCGTTTCATCCATGTACTCCTGTATGTAAAACGTCCTTTACATGATTATGCAGTTTTGTGCGGATGTAAAGCTCGCTTTACATGGAGCGATTCAGGAGCGCGATGCTCGGCAGGCGAGCAAGGTCCGGAGGCTGACTGAGTGACCGATACAGCTACGTGGGCAGCCCGCGCAGCTGTATCGACGACCATCAGTCAGGCTGCGTCGCTTGGGCCGCTTCCAGCGTCCAGCAGGTCGGTGCCGTAGGAGTTATCGACCACGCACAACCAGCGGCCCGCGATGTGGCGGAACACATAGGTGGCGTGCCGGGTGATTTCACTGCTGGCCCCTGCCGGATCGGTGGTGTGCAGCAGGGTCTCCATAACCACCAGCGCCACGTCGCCGCCTTCGATCACCTGCATCTGGCCCTGGGTCACGTGGATGCTGTGGTTGAAGTGCTCGGCAATGGCGACAAAGGCCCGGCGGATAGCCGCTTTGCCGGTGACGTTGAGGCCGGGCTTGACCACCAGGGTGGCGTCGTCGGCGTAGAAGTCCATCAGGGCGTCGAAATCTTCGGCGTTGATCGCCCGGTCGGCGGCCTCGATGGTTTGCTGCAACAGGTGATGGGTGCGGTTCATGCTTGCTCTCCTGGGGTGGACGCCGGGCCAGGCAGGAATAAAAAACCCGCCTGGGGAGGCGGGTCTGGTGCTGATTAAAGCGCTATCCCACCGACTGGTCAGCGGTGGTAATAATCAGGCGGTGTACAGCTGGGCGTTGAACATTCATGGGCGAAAGTTGGCAGACACGGCAGCAGAGATCAACCACCGGCTCGCTTTATTTCAGCGCGCGCAGGCCCGGCAAAGACCCTCGGCCGATCTAGGCGAGGGGCGATATTTACTGATTTAATGCCGCAGCCCTTTCCATACAGCGCGTCTCCGCCATGAATAATTCCCAAGCCCAGGTCGCTGCCGGCGAGCCGCCCTCCACGGATGCGGCGGTGCGTCGCCGCTCATTGTTCGCCGGCTGCGGCGCCCACGCGGTGCACGATGGGCTCACTGATCTGATCTATGTCCTGCTGCCGATCTGGCAGGCGCAATTCGGCTTGAGCTTCGCCCAGGTCGGGCTGTTGCGCGGTGCCTACTCGGGGATGATGGCCGGCTTTCAACTGCTGGCCAGCCGCGCGGCACGACGTTGGGGCCGTGAGCGGATGCTGGTGGGCGGCACGGCCCTGGCCGGGCTGGCGTACCTGCTGGCGGGGCAGGCCGGGGGCTTGAGCGTGTTGCTCCTGGCCTTGCTGCTGGGCGGGCTGGGGGCGAGTACCCAGCACCCCCTGGCGTCGTCGCTGATCACCGATACCCATGAAGCGGGCGGCGGGGTCAAGCAAGCGTTGTCGCAATACAACTTCGCCGGCGACATCGGCAAGACCCTGATCCCGGGCCTGGTCGGTCTGTTGCTGACGGTGCTCAGCTGGCGCGCCAGCGTCACGCTGATGGGCCTGCTGGGCCTGGCCGCCGCCGGTCTGTTGTGGTGGCTGATTCCGTCCCGTGCGGCGACGTCTTCCATGGCGGCCAAGGCGCCGAAGGCGGTCGTCGGCCGGGGTTCGGCCAGCGGGCTGCGGGCGCTGATCCTCACCGGCACCCTGGACAGCGCGGTGCGCATGGGCTTCCTGACCTTCCTGCCATTTTTGCTGCAAACCAAGGGCGCCGGCACCGCGGGCATCGGGCTGGCGCTGACCCTGCTGTTTGTCGGCGGCGCCTTCGGCAAGTTGCTGTGCGGTTACCTGGGGGCGCGCATCGGCATGATGAAAACCGTGTGGCTCACCGAGTTCACCACCGCGCTGTTGATCGTGCTCGCGGTGTACCTGCCGCTGTTTGGCCTGATGCTGATGCTGCCGTTGCTCGGGCTGGCGCTCAATGGCACCTCGTCGGTGCTGTACGGCGCGGTGCCGGACCTGGCGGGCGCCGGCAAGCGCGAGCAGGCGTTCGCCATCTTCTACACCGGCACCATCGGCGGCGGGGCGCTGGCACCGGTGCTGTTTGGCCGGCTGGGCGACCTGACCGGCGTGCCGGATGCGCTGATGCTGCTGGCAGCGACCTTGCTGCTGACGCTGCCGCTGTCGTGGTTCATACAGCGCGGTCTGGATCGGGATGGGGTACAGGCTTGAGGTGTGCATGTCACCAATAGATAAAGCCTGCCCCGTGGTGCTGCGCCATGCTCCGGCGTTGCAGGTCCTGGCCTTTGCCCACCCCTTGGCGGGCTTGCAGCTGGTCAAGGGCAGCCTCGAACCGGGCGAAGCCAGCGCGGTTGCTGCGGTCCGGGAACTGGCCGAGGAAGCGGGGATAAAGGGCGAGGTGATCGCTGACCTGGGGCTCTGGGATGCGCCCCAGACCGGCCAGCGCTGGGCGTTTCATGAGTGTCGGGTCGGCCCTGACCTGCCTGACACCTGGACGCACTTTGCCGAAGACGACGGTGGCCATGAGTTCCGATTCTTTTGGCACCCCCTGGCCAGTGAGCCGTCTGCGCAGTGGCATCCCTTGTTCCAGGGCGCCTTGGCCTTTCTGCGTCAGCGCCTGGGGCCCATCTAGGCTCGCAGGCGCCCACTGCTGCCTAGCTCGCGTCCGGCGGGTGATAGGAGGCGAACCTTTGCCGATGCTGGATAGTGAGCGCGCTGGCGTGCGCCTGCGCCTGGGTGCCTGGCGACTGCCAGCTGCGGCGTTCGCCGCTGTAGGTGTGGATCACTTCAGCGCTGTCCCAGAACAGCTGTTGCAGCAGGCGTTCGAACTCATCCAGCCAGTCGTCCTCGACACTCCAGGCGTCCTTGTAATAGGCGGCGAAATGCAGCAGATGGCCGTAGTAGCACTGGCCTCGTGCGTTCGGCGTCAGGGCGAAGAGCGGCCTGGTCAGTAGCGCGCCGGCTACCGGCAAACGCTCGAGCACCGCCTGGTTATGGGCTTGAGCGTCTTCTGCGCCGCTCTAGCAATGGATGAACCCATGGAGGATGCTGCTCATGAGCGGTGGCGCATGGGGGAAACCTCGCGGGCCTTCAGTTCTGTCTGGCCAGGCGCTGGATCGAGCTGACGCCGGCCCGCATTTTTTCCACGGCCGAGGCGTTGGCGGAATGCACGTGAATCAGCGGTGGGCAAAAGCCGTCGAGGGCCACGGCTTCCTCGATCCACAGGATCACATCGTAGCCGGTGCCGCGCTCATCATCCCCCAGGTCATGGTCGAGGCTGATTTCGGTCACGCCGCCGGCCTTGAGCAGCGCGATGACTTCGTCCGGCCAGTAGGTCCGCACCCAGCCCTCGGGGGTCTGGCGCTCATCGTCGAGGTAGATTTTCATCGCTGGCTGCACTCCCTGATTGATCGACGGCGCCTTGCCTGTGAGGTGTGCAGGCGGCCTGATCGGTCTTTTTTCAATCTGATCCGTATTTTTGCGGGCTATCTGCGTCTGTAATCAGTACAGCCAGCGCCTCACACTAGCGCGAACTTTCGCGGCCTCGCAGCCGCCGTCACCCGCACTGATAATTTAGGATGCCCAATGTTCAAAATGGCGATGTTCCTCGGTGGATTTCTGGCTTTAACCATCCTGATCGGGATGCTCGCGACCATTTCTCCGGTCTAGGCCGTGCGCGGATTGCAGCCCTGACTGCGCGGGCAGCAAGGTGCTGCATCGGCCTTTTTTGCCTCAGCTCTGCGCCTGGCGGCGCGAAGTCACCACGCCGCTCGTACCCATCGGATCAGGCGGCGGCCTGGGCCTGCAACTGCAGGCTGCCATCCACGTCCTTGACCAGGCCACTGGCCACGAACAAGGGTTTTAGGCGCTTGTGCAGCTCGGGCTGGACGAATTCCTTGACCGTGTCCAGGGCCAGCTCGCCGCTGACTTCCAGCTCGGCCTTGGTGTAGGACAGCCAGGCTTTCTTCAGGGCTTGCAACACGTCGCTGCCGGCGGTGGAGGCGAAGCGGCGGTTGGCCGGCTGCCCGTCGAAGTTGAAGCTGTGCGCGTGCTCGTAACCGGTTTCGTCGCCGGCGCTGGCCAAACAGCGGCTGCAGGTGCAAGGGCCGTTGCCGAACGCTGTACGCAGATAGGTGTTGAAGTCCACCACCGGCTTGAGTGCCAGGCGTTTATCGACTTCGAACAGATCCCCGGTCATTTTTTCGTCATTACTCAACGTCCACTTCCTCACAGTCATGCGGCTGATTTTTACAGCGCGGCACAATAGCAGCCGGAGCGCTGACGCGGGTATTTTTTGCCCGTCCGGCGTGCGCCGACAAGCGCACGCCAGAGCCGATCAAAGGGCGCCGAGCATCAGGTCCAGGTTCTGCACCGCCGCGCCGGCCGCGCCCTTGCCCAGGTTGTCGAACACTGCCGCCAGCAGCACCTGGCCGCTGTGTTCGTCGCCGCAGACCATCAGCCGCACATCGTCGGAACCGTTCAGCGCCTGGGGATCGAGGTGCGTCAGGGCCTGCCCCTCGGCAGCGGGCAGCACCTGCACGTGGCGGGTTTCGGCGTAGTAGCTATCCAGGCAGGCCTGCAGGTGCCGGGCGTCGACCCCCGGTGCCAGCAACCGCAATTGCAGAGGGATGCTCAGCACAATGCCCTGGCGAAACGCACCGTAGGCTGGCACGAACAGTGGCCGCTGGCTGAGGCCGCTGTGTTGCTCGATCTCCGGCACGTGCTTGTGGGTCAGTTGCACGCCGTAGACCTGGAACGGCGTGGCCTGGGCCGCGTTCGGCCCCTCATAGGCCTCGACGCCGGCCCGGCCCTGGCCGGAGTAACCCGACACCGCATTGATGGTGACCGGGTAATCCCGGGGCAGCAGCCCAGCCTCGATCAGCGGACGCAGCAGGGCGATGGCGCCAGTGGGGTAGCAGCCGGGGTTGCTGACCCGCCGCGAGTGGGCAATGCGCTGCGCCTGTTGCGGGTGCATTTCGGCGAAACCGTAGGTCCAGTCCGGATGCGTGCGGTGGGCCGAGCTGGCATCGATCACGCGCACCGCCGGGTTTTCAATCGAGGCCACGGCGTCGCGCGCGGCGGCATCGGGCAGGCACAGCAGGGCGATGTCGCAGGCGTTGATCGCCTCGGCGCGGTGGTGCGGGTCCTTGCGGTGCTCGGGCGCCAGGGTCACCAGTTGCAGATCGCTGCGCGAATGCAGGCGTTGCTGGATCTGCAAACCGGTGGTGCCTTGGTCGCCGTCGATAAATACCAGGGGAGTGCTCATGGAGTTCTCGGACAGTGGAGAGAAGAGGCGCCCATGGTCAGGCAGCGGGTAAGATAGGAAAAGTTGAATTTAATAACGATAAGATTCAGTTTTTCTGAATGAGGAGTAGGTCATGCGTGAGATCAGCCTCGACCGGCTGCGGACCCTGGTGGCGATTGCCGACCTGGGTTCCTTTGCCGAAGCGGCGCGGGCGCTGAACCTGGCGCCGCCCACCGTCAGCCTGCATATCGCCGACCTAGAGGCGCGGCTGGGGGGCAAGCTGCTGTCGCGCACCCGGGGACAGGTCCAGCCCTCGGTGATCGGCGCCACCCTGGTGGAGCGCGCGCGCCGCCTGCTGGCCGATGCCGAGCAGGCGCTGCAAGAGGTGGAGCGGCAGATCCAGGGCCTCAGTGGCCGGGTGCGCCTGGGGGCCTCCACCGGGGCCATCGCCCAGTTGCTGCCCCAGGCCCTGGAAACCCTGAGCCAGTGCCACCCGGATATCGACGTGCAGGTGCGGGTCCTGACCTCCCAGGAAAGCTTGCAGGAACTGGCCGCGGGCTCATTGGAAATCGGCCTGGTGGCGCTGCCGCAGACAGCGGTCAAGGGCTTGCTGATCGAGCCCTGGCGCCGCGACCCGGTCATGGCCTTTTTGCCGGCGCGCTGGGAGTTGCCGGCCGTGGTCACCCCCGAATGGCTGTGCACCCAGCCGTTGATTCTGAATGACCACAGCACCCGCCTGGCGCGCCTGACCGCGGAGTGGTTCGCCGGCAGCGCGGCCCAGCCCACGGCGCGGATCCAGCTCAACTACAACGATGCGATCAAGAGCCTGGTGGCGGCCGGCTACGGCGCCACGTTGCTGCCCCACGAGGCCAGCACGCCGCTGCCGGACACCCGGATTGCCATGCGGCCGTTGCAGCCCTTGCTCTGGCGACAACTGGGGATCGCCCACCGCGACCAGCACATCGAACGCTCGATCCAGCACGTGCTGCACGTCTTGCGCGGCCTGAGTGCCGGGTAGGGCGCCTCAGCGGTAGTAGTACTTGGCGGGGTAGCTGTAGGTGCGCCCCTGATCGGCGCACCACTGGGGGAAGCTGCCGCTCGGTGCCCTGGAGTAGGCGATCCAGTCGGCGATCAGGTCCTGGTACGCCAGCAGTTCGGTGTGCAGGTGCTGCAAGCGCTCGGGCTCGGTGGCGCCGGTTATCAGGGCCTGGGCGCGGGCCAGCTCATCCAGCGCGTACTGGACCTCGCCGATGAAGTGGCTTTCATCGAGGTGGTGGGTGGCATGGTCGGCGCTGGACAAATGATGGTCGATCAGGCGCATGCGCACCGGGGTATCGGCCGGATTCAGGGCCAGGGCCCTGAGCAGCAGTTCATGCTCATTGCGCTGCAAGCCGAGCCAGCGCAACGGCACCTGGGCGTTGGGTTGCTCGTCGACCCAGGCTTGGAGCGTGGGCAGCAGGAACCGGCTCATCAGCGGCTGGTTCAGGAGATGATGCGCCTCGTGGGTCCGGGCGTTGGCTTCGAAAATGTCCACGGCCAGAGCCCGTCGGGTGGCGGTGTCGAACGACGATGCGCTCGCGAGGAACTGTTCCAGCGCGCTGAAGGCTTCACGCCGCAGGCCTTTTTCGCGCATGCGGCAATACTGCGCCAGCGCTTGCAGTTCGGGCTGGGCTTCGAAGTGCGCCGCCAGCGTCAGCAGCCCTTCGAAATTCGGTTGGTTCCAATACATTGCAGTCTCCAGACACAGGGCCGGCCCTTGTGCGATTCTCCTTCGGCGCGCCGCCATGGCCGCCTGCTGCGCGCCTATCCGCGAGGCGCCTGCCCCGCGGGGCCGCGCTATAGTACCCGCGCTCAACCCCGTCACCACAGCCCCTTTAACGCCCGTCAGGATTTGCCTTATGCCCCACAACCCCATCACCCGCATCACCTTCGACGACACCATGCTCTGCGTGGGCTGGGCCGATGGCCTGGAATTGCGCCAGCACCTGACCCGCTTCGACCGCTTGCGAGAAGCCAGTGACGCACAGCGCGCCGATTTTCAGATTATTGACGAGGGCACTTCGGTGGTTTGGCCGCACCTGGCTACCGACGGCGTGACCATCGATGGCATCGACTGGATCTGGGAGCACCTGTGCAATCAATCCCTGGGGCGTTTGCATGCCCTGGAGTGGCACCTGGACCAGGTGAGTGCCAAGGATCAGGCGATCGTCGCCCTCTGGCGCCTGGAGGCCGATGGCTACAACGGCGGGTTCTTGCAGTTTTTCTGCAACTGGGGCGACCAGACCTACGACCTGGCGGTGGCGGCCTTGCAGGCCATTGGCGCCGAGCGCACCCGGGAGCTGGTGAGCCGCCAGCGGCAACTGATCGATCACCTCGATGGCCATCCGCAACTCAAGGAGCTGTGGGACATTCCGGGGCTGCTCAGCGATGACGAGCACGAGTTGATCAGCGTCGAACTGGACGCGAAGCTGTGGGACGTCGCCATGGAAATCCCGGTCCTGGCGGTGCGGCATTTCTACCCGGGTTGAACCTGTTCCGGCACCGGCGTCAGCAACGGCCGACCGGCAAAAAACGCCTCCAGGTTGTCGATCACCAAGTGCAGGGTGGCGTTGACTGCCTCGGGCGAGCGTCCGGCGATGTGCGGGGTCAGGATCAGGTTATCCAGGCCCAGCAGCGAGCTCGGGACTTCGGGTTCGCCTTCGACCACATCCAGGGCGGCACCGGCAATCTGCCGCTGCCCCAGGGCCTGGGCCAGGGCGCTGCTGTCGACCACGCTGCCCCGGGCGATGTTGACCAGGTAACCCTCTGGCCCCAGGGCCTGCAGCACCGCCGCATCCACCAGGTGCAAGGTCCCGGCGCCGCCGGGGGTGGCGACGATCAGGAAGTCGGCCCAGGCCGCCAGCGCCTGCGGTGTCGGGAAGTACTGCAAGGTTGAATCCGGCCGCGGGCGCCGGCTGTGATAGGCCACCGCCATGGCGAACCCGCCGGCGCCGCGCCGGGCAATCTGCTGGCCGATATTGCCCAGGCCGAGGATCCCCAGGTTCTTGCGCGACAGCAGCGGCTGCGGCTGGCGCGATTGGCGCCACAGGCCGTGGCGCACCGCCGCGTCGGCCTGGACAATGCCGCGCACCAGGGCCATCAGCAGCGCCATGGCATGGTCGGCCACCGACTCATCGTTGGTTCCCGGGCCGTGACTGACCTGGATCCCGCGGGCGCGGGCGGCGGGCAGATCGATCTGTTCATAACCGGCGCCCTGGGCACAGATGATGCCCAGGTTCGGCAGTGCCTCGATTTCCGCCGCCGCAAGCCCGGTGGAGCCGTTGGTCAATACGCCCTGGACCTTCGGCCCCAGGGTCCTGATGGCCTGGGCCCGCTCCTGGGCGGTGAGCGCCAGGTGCAGGGTGAAGCCCGCCGCTTCAAGGCGGGCAAGGCTGGGTGGTGCCAATTCAATCAGAACCAGAAGGTCTCGGGCCATGGCGGTGCGCTCTGGGTCGGGGGAGGGGGCGACCTGTTTACCCTAGACGATCAGGCGGGCGTGTCACCCGCCACGCGCAAAGAATGAGGCGGCCCCTCGACCGCGACGGTCTGCTGCACCGAGTCCCTGGCGGCCACCCGGGCGGCGAAGGCCTGGAGGTGGGCCCAGGGCGTGAGATCAAGGCCGATGCGCCGGGCCCAGGTCAGCATCACGAACAGGTAGGCGTCCGGCGCGGTGAAGGCGTCGCCCATCAGGAACTGCCGGCCTGCCAGATGCCGATCGACATAGGCCAGGCGCGGCGCCACATGGACCCGGGTCTGGGCCTGGCCCTCGGCGGTCCGGGACAGGAAGTTGGCGGCGACCCCGTTGTGGCGCTCGGGGGTGATGAAGTTTTTGTGCAGGTCGGTGGCGATAAAGCTCAGCCATTCCAGTTCGTGATAACGTCGCCGCTCGCCGGCGGCTGCCAGCAGGTTTTTCTCGGGGGCCTGGTCGGCGATCCAGGTCAGGATGGCCAGGCATTCCGTCAGCCGGTCGCCGTCCTCCAGGGTCAGTGCGGGCACGCAGGATTTCGGATTGATCAGGTGATAGTCGCCCTGGGCCCAGGTCTTGTTGGCCAGGTCGACCCGCTCGGCGCGAAACGGCACGCCGGCCTCATGCAGCAGAATATGCGCGGCCATGGAACTGGCGCCGGCGGCATAGAATAAATTCAGCATTGTGGTGCTCCTCAAGTCATCAGAGCCGCATCTTCTCAAACCCCTGGATCCGGTGAATCCCGTGAAAACGCAGACCAAGCGTGCGCAAATGCAGCCATGTTGAACTGGCAGGATCTTCAGTATTTTCTGGCGGTGGCCGAGCACGGTTCGCTGTCCGCGGCGGCGCAGGCGCTGGGGGTCGATCACACCACCGTCAGCCGGCGGGTGGCGAGCCTTGAGTCTGGCACCGGGCTCAAGTTGATCGACCGCTTGCCGCGCAGCACCCGGCTCACCGAACAGGGGTTGGCCCTGGTCCGGGCGGCGGCGCCGATGGCCGTTATCGCCAACGAGGTGCAGCGGCATGTGCGCGGTCAGGGCTCGGGTATTTGCGGCACGGTGGTGATCAGCGCGCTGCCACTCCTGGCGTCCCTGGTAATCGCCCCCAGCCTGGCGCGCTTGCGTTGCAGCCACCCGCAATTGCAGGTGGTGCTCAGTGCGACCCCGGCCCTGGCGTCCCTTGAACGGGGCGAGGCCGACCTGTCGCTGGGCCTGGTGCGGCCCGAGGCGCAAGGCCGTGTCGTGCGCAAGGTGGGCCAGTTGCCATTGGCCCTTTATGGGCATGCGGGCCAGGTCGGCACCGCGCCCGAGGGCTGGGTGTTTATCGGTTTCGAGCGCAGCCTGGAGCACATTGCCCAGCAGCGCTGGCTACAGGACGTCGCCGGCGCGCGGCCTTTTGTGCTGCGCAGCAACGATGTGCAGACCCAGTACCAGGCGGTGAAATCCGGGCTCGGCCTGGGGCTGTTGCCCTGCCTGCTGGGCGATGCGGACGAGCAACTGGTCCGGCTTCAGGTCGATGCCGCGCCGCTGACGCGCACGTTGTGGCTGTCGGTGCACGCCGACATCCGCAAAACGCCGGCGGTGCGGGTGGTCATGGATCATCTGATCGCCACGTTCGGCCAGCTGTGAGTGCTGGATAACGCATATTTTCTTGGCAGGGCGGTGCCGGGCGTTTAACGTGCGCCGGCACCCTTTGACCGTACTGTTTCAACACCAGGGAGAGGCACCCGCCATGAGCATCAGCAACCCGACACTGCAGCATTATCCGTTCCTGGCCGAGATGGCCCGGGACTCGTACTACCCGCCGCACCTGGTCGCCAAGGGCCAGCAACTGCTGACGGCCCTGTGCGCCAGCATCGAAGCCCAGGCCCCGCAGGACCTGGACGCCTTGTACGCCCTCACTCACGCCACCACCGAGCAGTTCAACAGCCTCGCCGAAGCGTTCGACGAGCAAGGCAGCGAGATCGAGACCGTCGCCCGTGAGTGCATCGGTGCCGACGTCGCGGCGATTGCCACGGCCTACGGTTTCGATGCCGACATTGAAGAGCTGATCAGCCCGCGCGACTGGTGAGCCGGCGCTGACCGCGCCTCACTCCTCCCGGCCATGGGCGTTCGCCGCCAGTTGGCCGGTATCGACCCGCACGAACACCGAGTCGCCGATGGCCGTCAGCACGTCGCCGGCGTAGACCTCGCAGATCACCCGACTCTTGCGCCCGACCGGGCCGTCGACCCGGGCGCGCAAGGTCAGGGCGACGCCCATCGGCGTCGGCTTGATGAACTTGATGCCCAGGTTGCCAGTGACGCAGTCGATGCGCGGCAGGCTGCCGGGCTCACGGTTTTCCGCGCGGTAGTGGTAGGCCATGGCGGTCCAGTTCGAATGGCAGTCCACCAGCATCGCAATCAGCCCGCCATACACCAGGTCGGGCCAGCCGCAATATTTGGCCTCGGGGGTATGTTCGGCGAGGACGTGTACCCCGTCCTCGTGCCAGTGGCTCTTGATGTGCAGCCCGTGGGGGTTGCTGCTGCCGCAGCCGTAGCAGACGCCTTCAGGCGCGGCGCTGTCTTGCAGGGGGAGATCGTCCATGGATGCACCTTGTTGTTTTTGGAAAAGGTTGCCTCGGCCTTGAGCCGTGGCCGGCGAGTCGCGCGTTCGCGCTGAGCGCCCTCGAGTCGGGGATGATAATTGTTCGATTGGCCTGGCGCTGCCCATGCCGGCAAATAATCAGCGCGGCCCGCCAGCCTACGGGCTGATTGCGCCTCGGGTCACCCCTGAAATCGGCGAGTAGGTCGCAATTTTGCTGAAGACGGATCGCGTCCGTGGCGGTTGGGGCCTATCATCCGACGCGCCGTGAACCTTCACCGGCCCTGACTCGACCGAGCCCCCTCTGCACCCCCTGGATACGGACGCCCCATGCCTCGATCAAAACTGCTGGTCACCCTGGTTGTCGTGCTGATCGGCGCCGCGGCGCTGTGGTACGTGTGGATGCTGGTCAGCGCCAAGCTTGAGCTGGGCGGCGCCAGCCCCGACCAGCAAACCCTGGGCCAGGTGCAGGAGACTCAGCAGCGCGCCATGACCCAGTACTGCACCGGCGTGGTCGCCACGCCCCAGGGCACCTGGCTGGTGGCGCGGGTTGAAGCGCGCTCCAACCTGTTGCCGGCTGCACCCGAGGCGCTCGACCTGGATGCGCTGGTCTATGGCAAGGCCGGCGAGCCCAAGGAAGAGGAGGGCTCGGGGGCTTTTGCGAGCTTGCTGCAGCCCCGCGAAAAGGAGGTTTCATTTATCTCCCGGCTCGACGCCAACGGGCAGTTTCAGCGAATCGCCCAGGTCGGCGAGGTGGCGTGCCTGGTGGCCAGCCCGGACGGCAGCAGCGTGTTTCTGCTGACCGGCCTGAAGCGCCCGCAGACCGCTGGCCGCGACGATGCAATCGGCCAGACCGTGGTCCTGCGCAGCGACGATCAGGGTAAAAGCTGGACCTGGCTGCGCCAGGGGCTGTTTCCCCAGGTCGAATCACTGGCTGAGAACCTCAGGCCATATTTCCATGGCCCGGATGAGATCTGGGCCCTGGGCACCCCCAGCGGCCTGGACAATGAAAACGGCACCGACCGCCCCGGTGCCATCGCCACCGGGCTGTTCTACTCGGCCGATCGTGGGGCCAGCAGCACGCCCATCGTCGCCGCCGAGTCGTTGCTGGTGCCCGCCGAGTACGCCCACGGTACGCGGCCCGAAGTGCGGGAATGGCACAGCGGCGACCCCTATGGCGAGATCCGCAACCATGTCGTGCAGCTCGATGCCCAGCGTGCGGTGCTCTGGGTTTCCCAGCGTTTCTGGGGCAGCCACCCGGACGGCGTCAGCGACCACATCGCGGCCACTGTCACCACCCGCGCCCAGTTGCAACGCAGCGGTGGGCACTGGCAGGTGACGTCGGTGCAGCGCGAAGACGGCCTGTACGTCGATGCCCTGGAAGACAACGGCGCCGGCCGCATCGTCGGCGTGATCGACCAGGGGACCGGGAGCCGCGATTGGGTGGCCGAGCTGGACACCAGCACCTTTGCCTGGCGCGTGTTGAGCGAGCTGCCCAGCGTGTTTGCGCCGCTGGCTTCGGACAGTCACCTGCGGGGCGGCAACTTCTGGGTCGGCCGCAACAGCCTGGTGGCCAACACCTGGAGCGAACACCGGCCGCCGCGCTGGCTTTACGGGTGGTCGGACGCCAGCATTTCCGCCAGCGCGACCTTCTACTCCAGGGATTGGGGTCAGTCCTGGCAGCGTTTGGCCATCGACGGCTACCTGGGCACCCTGGGCTTCCAGGGGGCCGAGGACCGGGTGATCTGGGCCAAGGGCAACTGGTACAACAGCAACGACCTCGGGGTCTATTCCTACGGTTTGCAGTGAGGGCGAGGCGGTGTTGCCAGGCATCGGACCAGGCGGGATGACCCGCGATTACGGCCAGCGTACCTGCGATCGCTGTGGCCAGCAGATCACCGCTTACTGCCCCTCGGTGCAGACGTTCTCTGCCATCGGCGCTTATCTGGACCTGGGCCGGGACGCGGTGCTGGCCAAGATCGTCGAATGGGAAGGGGTGCAGATGCAGGTCCTGATCCAATACTACGAACACCGCATGCAGCCCACCTGCCAGGTCAAAGTCGCCTTCTGCGCATTTTGCGCTGGGCCGTTGCGCACCTGGCGCGCCCGGCAATGCATGCATTGCCTGCGCGACTGGCACTGAGCGGGCGGCACTGCGGCGGCTGACAGGTCCGCTGTTTGTGCAACGGCGGGGGCGGCCAATGCCGCCGGAAGTTGCTAGCCTGTGCCCCCCGTCGACCCGGTGCACAAGGAGCCCACAGTGCCTAATGCCGATCAGTTAAGCGCTAGAGCGAACGAAACAGAACCTGTGGCGAGGTAGCTTGCTCCCGTGGGGCCGGCCGGGGCTCCGGGGCGTAGCAGTCGCCTTTTTGGGGCCGCTGCGCGCCCCAGCGGGAGCAAGCTCCCTCGCCACCATGACAGTGCTTGCCCTTAACTGACTGGCATTACCCACAGTGCCTGTTTTTGAAACCCCGAGATTGATCGTTCGCCCGCTGTCGCAACCTGACCTGCCGGCATTGACCGCGATCCTCAGTGACCCGCAAGTGATGCAGTATTCGATCCGTGGCGTGTGCGACGCGCAGGCCACGGCGCAGTTTATCGACGGGTGCCTGGGGTGTTATGCGAGCCATGGCATGGGCCCCTGGGCCCTGGAAGACAAGGCAAGCGCCGAGCTGGTGGGATTTTGCGGGGTGGCCCCGGAAACCGTGGCCGGGATCGAGGAGGCCGGGCTGGGTTATCGCCTGGCTACCCGCTACTGGAACCGGGGGCTGGCGTCCGAAGCGGCGCGGGGCGTGATCGATCACGTGTTTGCCGCCGGGCAGGTGGAGTCCCTGGTGGCGATTATCGAACCGGCCCACGGCGCCTCGCTGCGGGTGGCCGAGAAGGCCGGCTTCAGCGAATTCGAAGAACTGGAGTTCCACGCCCGGCCAGTGCGGCTCTACCGTTTGCAGCGGCAGGCGTGGAGTCGCTGAGGACGAGCCGGGCGGTTAGAAGTCCCAGCGAGTGCTGAGCATGAAATTGCGCGGTTCGCCGTAGGCGGCGGAGTTATAGAAGCCGATGTTGGTGTAGTACGACTTGTCGAAGATGTTGTTGACGTTCAGGGTCGCCGAGAGGTTTTTGCTGATCTGGTAGCGGGTCATCAGGTCCACCAGCCAGTAGGCGTCCTGGGACACATCTTCGTACTTGCCCAGCGGCGTGTTGTAGATCGGCTGCCAGCCCACGCTCTGCCAGCGCACGCCGCCGCCCACGGTCAAGCCGTCGAGGCGGCCGCGCAATTTGTAGCTGGTGTAGAGGCTGACCTGGTCTTCAGGTTCGAAGGTGGAGATCTTGGCGTCGTTCTCGTCGCGCACGACCTTGTGGGTGTAGCCGGCCTGGACCTGCCAGTTCGGGGTCAGCTCGCCGGAAAGCTCCAGCTCATAGCCCTTGGTCGTGGCCTTGGTGCCCTTGAACGCGTAGTTGGTCGGCTGGGGCCGCAGGTTGTTGTAGTCGTCGTCGGGCATCGCGCGGTTGGTCTCGTGGATCTCGAAGTACGCCAGGCTGGTGTTGAGGCGGCCTTCGAAATACTCGCCCTTGAGGCCCAGTTCGTAGTTCTGCCCTTCGTCGGGTTCGAGGATCTTGTCGTCGCGGTCTTTGTTCCAGCTTTCCTGGGGCATGAAGATGTCGGTGTAGCTGGCGTACAGCGAGTAGGTGTCGTTGAGGTCATACACCGCACCGACATAAGGCACGAAGCGCCCCGACTCGCGGTAGGACGGGGTCAGGCCGGTCAGGTGGTAATTGACCACGCGCCCGCCCAGCAGCAGTTTCAGGTCGTCGCTGAGGTTGAGCCGGGTGCTCATGTAGGCACCGGTCTGGCGCACCACTTCGTCGATGCGGTATTGCAGCGGGCCCCAGTCCGGCTCCGCGAGTTTGCCGTTCCAGTGGTTGAAATCCACCACGTTGCCGTTTTGGTAGGTGACGTCCCAGTAGCTCTTGCCGGTCCAGTGCGAGGTGCCGATGGAGCCGCCGAGCACCAGTTCGTGTTCGCGCCCGAACAGGGTGAACGGGCCGCTGACATACAGGTCGCCGGAGTCGCTGGTGGTTTCGCCGATGTATTTGCCCGGGGTGATCTTGGCCGTGCCGTCGGCATTGGGCAGGTCGCCCTGGATCGAGCCGAGCACCGCGTGGTAGCCGTTGATCTTGTGGTCCAGTTGCAGCTTGGTGATCCAGCCATCGCCCAGGTCGTGCTCCAGGGTGGCGAAGGCGGTGCGGGTGTATTGCTCCCAGCGGCTCCAGTCGGTGGCGTTGTTGAACGAGCGCGAGACTTGGTTGTGGCCACCGCTGGAATTGATCAGCGGGAAGCTGCCGGACCAGCTGGAACCCTTGGGGTTGGTGTCCTGGTAGTCGCCGCCGACGGTCAGCAGGGTGTCGGGGGAGAGGTCGAATTCAAGGATGCCGTAGTACACCGAGCTGTTGCGCGAGTAGTGGTCCATGAACGAGTTCTTGTCCTGATAGGCCGCCACGGCACGCCCGCGGACATTGCCGGTTTCGGTCAGGGGCCCGCCCAGGTCCAGCTCGCTGCGGTAGTTGTCCCAGGAGCCCATGCCCAGGCTGGCGTGGCCCTGGAAATCGGCACTGGGCTTCTTGCGCACCAGGTTGATGGTGGCGCCCAGGGAGCCGGCGCCGCTGAGCAGGCCGGTGGCGCCCTTGAGCACCTCGACCCGGTCGTAGATCGCCATGTCGCTCAGGGTGTTGCCCGCCGAGTAGGCGACGTTGCGCACGGTGGACGGAATCCCGTCGTACTGGAAATTGTTGATCGAAAACCCGCGGGCGTAGTAGTTGGTGCGGTCGCTGTCGAAGGCCGAGACGGTGATGCCCGGGGTGTGGCGCATCACGTCGTCGACGTTGTTGAGGCCGAAGTCATCCATGTGCTGGCGGGTGATCACGGTGATCGACTGCGGGGTTTGCCGGGGCGTGAGCACCAGCCGGGTGGCGGTGGCGATGGTGCCGGGGGTGTAGGAACCGCTGCCTTCGGTGACGGTGCCCAGCTGGTTGCTGACGATGTTGGTGGCGCCCAGTTCCAGGCTGCCGGCGCCTTCGGGCAGGGGTGTCAGCATCACCGCATTCGGGCCGTTGCGCTCAAAGCCCAGGCGGCTGCCGGCCAGCAGTTCTTGCAGGGCCTGCTGGGTGCTCATGCGGCCATTGACCCCCGGCGACTCGATGCCCTGGGCCATGCCTGACGCATAGGCAATCTGCAGCCCGCTCTGCTCGCTCAGCTGGTCGAGGGCGTTGGCCAGCGGCTGGCGGGCAATGGCGAAGGCGTGGGTGCTGAGCACGTGATCGTCCGGCGTGGTGGTCGCCGGCTCGACGGCCGCAGCCTGGGCGCAGGCCAGGCAGATGGCCAGGGCCAAAGTGGAGGTGGCGTAGCTGGGCTTGAGTGTTGGGAAGTGCATGCGGACACCGTGCTAATAAGAATTATTTGCAAAAGCAAACTCCTTGACGGGTTGGCATCACCAAAGCCGTAAAACTTTTTTCAGGAATTTCACGGCCGGCTTTTTTCAGCGGATGACCAGGATCCCACCCGGCAGGCGGGTGAGTTGGGCCGAGGCCACCTTGCTCAAGGCCTGGGCGACCGCCAGCGGGTCGTCCAGCTGGTAATTGCCGCTGACCCGGCTCTGGGCCACGCGCTCGTCGAGCACCAGGATCGGCGCCGGGTAATAGTGCCGCAGCTCCCTCAGCACCTCGGCCAGGGGCCGGTCCTGGAAGGACAGGCGGCCATTGACCCAGGCCATCTGCCGTTCGCCGCCCTCAAGGTTCAAGGCTTGCAGTTGCCCGTCCTTGAGTTGCTGCCAGTTGCCGGCCTGCAACAGCGCCTGCTGGCCGCTGTGGTTGGCAAAGCGCACCCGGCCTTCACGCACCGCCACCGTTACCCCTTGTTCACGGCGACTGACGCTGAACTGGGTGCCGACCACGGTCACCGTGGATTCGCCGGCCTCGATGGTCAGCGGGCGGGTGGTGTCGTGGAAGGCTTCGACGTACAACTCGCCGCGCAACAGGCGGATGTGGCGCTGTTTGTCGTTGATCTCGGTGCTGATGGCGCTGTCGCCCCCGAGCACCACATGGGAGCCATCGGCCAGTTCCAGGCGCTGCACCTGGGCCACGGCGCTCAGGTGATCGGCTTGCAGGCGCAGGGGCACGTCGGCCATCCAGCCGGCGCCCAGCATCAACACCAGCGCCGCTGCGCTGGCCAGCCAACGGCGGCCGTGGCGCACCCGGGGGCGGGCGGGGGGCAGTTCCAGGTCCAGGGCCAGGTGTTGCAGGGCCTGCTCGAACGCGCTGGCGTGCCACAGGGCTTGCAGCTCGGCATAGGCCTCGGCATGTTGCGGGTCGGCTGCGTGCCACTGTTCGAAGCGTTGGCGCAGCAGGGGGTTGTGGGCCATGGCCTCGCGTTGGCTGAACCAGTGGCTGGCCTGTTCTCGCAGCGCTGCGCTGGGCGGGGCATGGGGGCGCTGTTCAGTCATGGGGGCTCTGCAGGTCGGTGGCTTTGAGGCAGGCCTCAAGGGCGTGGCGCAGGTCTTTTTCCACGGTGCTCAGGGAAACCTGCAGGCGCTGGGCAATCTCGCTTTGCGCCAGGCCCTGGAGTTTATGCAAAACGAGGATTTGTTGCTGGCGTTTGGGCAGGGTCCCGAGCACCTGCTGGAAACGCTGCAATTGCTGCTGGCCCTGGGCATGGCTTTCCGGGCCCGGAGCCGTGGTAGGGACTTCGGCGACCCGATCTTCATCGCTGTAGGAGCATTCGAAGCGGCGCTTGCTGCGCTGGCTGCGCAGGTGGTCGAACGCCAGGTACTGGGCGGTCTGGTACAGAAACGGCCGCAGGTGCTCGATGGGCCGGGTGCCCAGGGCCTTGGCCACCTTGAGGTAGGTTTCCTGGGCCAGGTCCTCGGCCAGGCTGGCGCAGCCGACCACCCGCGACAGCATGCGAATCAACGCCCCGCGCTGATCGATAAACAGCACGCTGAGTTCTTGCTGATTGTCCCCGGTGTCCATGACCCTCTGCCCCCATGACCTGATGTGTCATCTGCATGACCGGCGGTATTCTAATGAGAATCCCTATCATTACCAGCTTAATCGCCCAGGGCCTGCGAACCGGCGTAGCCGCTGGCGCAGGCTGGACGCGGGGCCGCGAGGGCGTCGGGGGGTATCAGGGGCAGAGGCGGTGAAGGGAATGGCCAGCGCAGCCTCGCGTTGTTCGGCAGCGGCTACCGGGATGGCTCAGATCACTGTGCAATGCACAGCGCAAAATGGCGGAAGCTGTAGAAGCCTTCGGTTTCCGGCCACTGCGCCTGCTGCAGCGCCTCCAGGGCCTGGGGCCACGGCTGGTTGTTGAGCAACGCCTCGTACGTCGGCTCGCCCTTCACATTGACATAGAGCACCCGGCACGCCGTTACCCGGCTGGCGCTGGTCTGCTGTTCAAGGGTGCGCTGGATCAGGTCGAACAGCATTGGGGGCGGAGAGACGTCGACCCCGGCTGAGGTCCGCACGCCGATATTGCCCAGGTACAGCCGATGGGGTTGGCCGGCGACGGTGATGTCCGCAAGTTGCACCTGCTCTTCATCGGTCTGGTCCCAGAAGGCCGACAGAAACACATGCAACGAGTTGCGCATAAAGTTGCCCCAGGCATCGGCCAGGCCTTTTTCGCCTTCGCCCAGGCCTGCAAAACTTTCATTGATCAGCACGCCGGGCTCAACCAGCACATCGATCGACAGGCGCCCTAGTGTCTCCTGGGGATACCAGTGGGCGCGGATCGCGGGCAGCTCGCCATAGGGCAGGACCCACTCGTCCTCGGTGGCGCACTCCAGGCCATGGTTGGTGAAGAGTTCGAGCAGGGTTTCGGCGGGGTCAATCATGGGCACTCCAGGCCAGTGGCGACGTCGCTCGGCGACGATCAGGGCGTGCAAGTCTACGGGGTTGGCACCATCCTTTCGACGGGAAGTGGTGCGCGCGTGTTCAGATCACGCGCGCACCACAGGACCGGGGCGACTCGATGCCTTGCCTGAGCCCGCCCTGCCAGAGCGTGAACGGCTGCTTAGAACTGCGGGGTGTACTTCACGCTGAGCATGAAATTGCGCGGGTCGCCGAAGCTGTTGCTGCCATTGAGCTGGTTGTAGCCGGGTACGTAGTAGTGCTTGTCGAACAGGTTGTTGGCGTTCAGCGCCAGGCCCACTTCCGGGCTCAGCTGGTAGGCCAGGCGGGCGTTCCAGATGGTGCTGCCAGGCACGTCGAAGTCGCGCTCATAACCCAGGGTGTGGCTCTGGCTGGTAAAGCCCAGGCCGGTGCTGACCCGGCTCCAGTCGCCGCTGAACTGATAGTCGCCCCAGACCCGCAGCATGTGCTTGGGCGTCCAGAGGCTGAACACCTTGCCTTTGTTATCCGGGTCGACCAGGTACTTGGTGGTGTTGTAGGTGTAGCCGGCGGACAGTTGCAGGCCGTCGAGCACTTCGCCGCTGATCTCCGCTTCCACCCCCTGGCTGCGGACCTTGCCCGAGGCCACCGAGCAGTTGCCGCCGCCGCAGGCGCCGTTGGTGTTGGGGTCTTCGATGGCGCGGTTTTCCTGGTCGTAGCGAAACAGCGCCACCGAGGTGTTGACCCGGCCATCCAGCAGCTCACCCTTGAGGCCGAGTTCATAGTTGCTGCCGATCACCGGCTTGAGTGCGGTGCCGCTGGCGGTGCGCGCGGTCTGCGGCTCGAAGACGTCGGTGTAGCTGGCGTATACCGCCCATTCCTGGCTCAGGTCGTAGACCACGCCGGCGTAGGGGGTGACCTCGCCGGTTTCGGTCATGGAGCTTGGTTCGTTGACGGTGTAGGCGTGGGTGATGGCCTGCTCGTTGGCGTCTTTGTAGGAGTAGTCAAACCAGCTCACCCGCGAACCCAGGACCAGGGTCAGGCGGTCGATGGGCTTGACCCGCCAGCTGCCGTACAGGCCTTTCTGCCGCACTTCGTACTCGGCGTAAGTGGCGCGGCCGTCTGCGGTTTCCAGCAGCCCGCCGAAACTGACTGCGGGGCGGTGGTGGTCGATGTCGAAGACGCTATCGCTGCTGGGGTTGAAGGTCCTTGCATAACGGTCGTCGGTGGTCAGCTTGGAGTAGTTGCCGCCCAGGGTGATTTCCTGGTCCATGGACAAGGCTTCGAAGCGACCGGTGAGGTTCATGTCGAGGCCAAACTTCTCGTGGTTGAAATCGGTGTACCAGTCGGCATAAGTCATGCCGGTGCCGTCCGGCTTGAGTCCCTGAGCCGTGGACTGTACCCGCTGGTGGGTCGATTGGTTGTCTTCGCTCATGCGCACGGCGCCGACCTTGAGGGCCCAGTCGTCGTTGAAGTGGTGCTCGATATCGGCCTGCAGGGTGGTGACGTTGATCTGCGAATGGTTCCAGGTGGCGCCGCTGTAGGTGGAGCGTGGCAGGTTCACCGGGCGGCCGTCTGCATAGCGCGGCAGGCCGCGAACCATGGGCCGGGACTCGGCCTCGGTGCGGCTGATGGCCAGGCCCAGGGTGGTGGCGTCGCTCAGGTCGAAGTCCAGCGCGCCGTACAGCGAGTGGGTCTTGCTCCACTCGTAGTCGATAAATGAATGGCTCTGGTCTTCATCGGCCACTATGCGGCCGCGTAGGGTGCCGGCGTCGTTCAGTGGGCCGCCGGCGTCCAGTTGCAGGCCGTAGTGGTCCCAGGAACCGGCCTTGCCGGTGAGGGTCACGGTGGGCTTGGCCTGGCCGCGCTTGCGCACCAGGTTGATCGCGCCGCCCGGGCTGCCCGTGCCTTGCAGCAGGCCCGAAGCGCCGCGCAGGACTTCCATGCGGTCGAAGAAGATCAGGTCCTGGGTCGCCCAGTTGCCCAGGGAGTAGATATTGCGCGGGATCGGCACGCCGTCGTATTGCCAGTCATCGATCTGGAAGCCGCGGGAGGTCAGGATCATGCCCTTGCCGATGCCCTGCACACCCACCAGGCCGGTGGTCTGGTTGGCCGCGTCCTTGAGGTCGGTCAGGCCCTGGTCATCCATTTGCTTGCGGGTCATGACGCTGATCGACTGCGGGATTTCCTTGAGGCTGTGGGTGCCCTTGCCGATGGTCACGGCCTTGGCCGCATAGGACCCCGAACCTTCGGTGGTGGTGGGGTCGCTGACGGCGCGGTCGACAATGTTGGTCACCCCCAGTTGCAGGCTGGCGCCGTTGTCGGCAGCCGGTTCGACACTGAAGTTGCCCTGCTCGGTCACCCGCAGCTGCAGGCCGCTGCCCGTCAGTGCGGTGTGCATGGCCTGGTCGGGGCTCATCTGGCCGATCACCGCCGAGGCCTGCTTGCCCTGCACCAGCGCCGGTTCCAGGGACACAATGCGCCCGCTCTGGCTGGCGATGGCATTCAGCGTGGCGGCCAGCGGGCCGGCCGGCAGGTTGAACGGCAAGCGTTGTTCCTGCGCCAGGGCAGGGCTGGCCAGGGTCGCCAGGGCAACGGCGACGCAAAGGGCTTTAGGCCAAGGGTTGAGCACGGCATTCTCCTGATTGTATGAACTCGTCAGGAGATAGGTGGGACGAGAAATGAAAACCAGACACAAATAAGAAAGATTTTCAAAAAATAGTTGCCGCGTCACTTTCCGCGAATCAGGGTCAGCCACGGGCCGTAGCGATCGACCCGGATCGGCAGGGTCTCGGTCATGGCCAGCAGCGCCCGATCCGGATCGTTGAGCGGGAATACCCCTTGCACCCGCAGGTTGCGCACCTCGGGGGCGACCCGGACAAACCCTCGACTGTAGGGACGCAAGGCCTCCACCACGTGGTCCAGGGAGTCATCCAGCACGTTGAGCCGGCCGCTGAGCCAATCGGCGCGGTAGCGCTGATCGTCGTCCAGGGGGGTGATGCGGTCCGGGTAGAGCAGGGCTGCCTGGCCTTGTTGCAGCGTGCGTTCGGCACCACCGAACAGCTGCACGTGCACCGAGTGCTCAAGCACCACCACGCGGCTGGCGGCGGCTTCCTGGTTGACCAGAAAACGTGTGCCCAGGGCCTGCACTTCACCTTGGGCGGTGCGTACCCGCAGCGGTCGTTGCGGGTCGGGCGCGACCTGGATCACCAGTTCGCCATGGCGCAGGATCACCAGCCGTTGCCGGGCGTCGAAACGCAGGTCCACGGCGCTGTCGGCATTCAGGCTCAGGCGGCTGCCGTCGGCCAGGGTGAAGTCCTGGCGCTGGCCGCGACCGCTGTGTAAATCGGCCAGCAAGGCGTCGCCCAGCGGGCTGCGAGCTCCCAGCCACAGGCCACCCCCGAGCAGGCCCAGGCCAGCCATTGCGCGCAGCACGTCGCGCCGCGAACCCT